>NZ_JBSGUP010000492.1:0-6189 GCF_053607985.1 Streptomyces sp. NPDC055078 | reverse complement strand
GGTCTGGGGTGTGCGCCAGCGGGTGGGGCCGGGGAAGACGGTGTGGGCGGAGGTAGAGGCCCTGGGCCTTATCCCCAGTGCCGCAAAGCCATAGCCCACCTCGGGTGTCGTGCCCGAACCGGTGCTCCAACCTCCGAGGTTGCAGCACCGGTCGTCAAAGACTCTTGGTGGGCATCAGCGAGAGAACCCGATGAGCATGGGGCGATCCTCCATCCGTCCCCACACCAGAATTCCTGGCAGGCCGCCGAAGAACGACTCCACGGTGTTGTCGGGAGCGTCCAGATGAACTTTGATCTCTTCAGGGATGTCCAGAGACAATGCGGCCTGTGAAGAGATGCTCAGTTGAAGTGAGTTGCCCTCCTTCACTGCCCGCAGAATCCCACCATAGTGAGTCCTCCCGCCGCTACTGAGACAATAAGTATCCATACCCAGCGAGACATCTTGGTCGTCAGGCTCGTATGCGGTCCGCTGGATCGACAGGACGAAGCCGCTGCCGTCACCGCGTTCCGAGAATCCTGCCTCAATGACTTCGTCGACTTCATCCTCCTCATAGCCGACAGATCGAGCGGTTATCTCCATCGTCACCTCCTCCTCCGACCGCCATTGGCGGTCCAGTCGCCAGCTCCGAGTGGGCTGGCCCATGAATACACTACGTTCACCCCGAGCTCGTTGACCATTCGGTTCATTGCCCCCCTGCATCGAGGACACGGAGGCCGCTGACCGAAGAGCCGGACTGTCTCTCCCTTATTCACAGCGATGATTCCAGCGTAGGGATCGCCGAGGATGGGATTCTTCCCTGCCGAAGCTCCGGACATCCGAGCAACACGATTCTCCGTGTGTGTCGCGGCTTCGGTGTTGTACCCCCCGCCCAATGCCTTCTCCGGGTCCGATGCGTTCCCGCTGCGCACAGAGTACGACAATCGAACGTCACCGTTCACGTCCTCGATATCAACATCAGCAGTGTGGCCGGGAGCATCGCAGTTATGGACGAGGACCGGAACTGCCCCCGCCAGCACATAGTACGTATGAATCTCATCGATCGAGAGGTCATACGTCCGCTGCCGCTCTTCGAAGCTCCGTGCCCCCTCCACCGTGACCGTTTCCCCGCCCGGCGTCCGGAGCGTCATCCCCGGCCACAGATCACCGGCTTCAACCCACTTGTCCTCCGAGTTCACCCAGAACGGATGGGTCGTCGTGGAGACCAGTTCGGCCGGGTCCCCGGACTTCGCGCGAATGGTGAGGTCGACGAACTCCTTGTCGTCCTCCGTCACGATCGTGTCCGCGACCTCGCGGGTCGTCGTCTCACCGGTCTCGGGGTCGGTGACCGTGACCCTGTCGCCTGGCTTGACGGCCTCGATGGGTTTCTTCGTGCCGTCGGCGAGGAGGACGAGGGTGCCGGGAAGGAAACTGTGGCACCTGTCCTTCTTCATCAGCTTCGCAAGCGCCGCATCCGCCTTGGCAGCCGCCGCCTTCGCCTTCACCCGGGCAACGGCAAGCGCGCCCTTCGCCTTGTCCAGGCTGGACATGGCCCCGGCGATGGCGTCGCCCGCCTTGAAGTAGCTGCGGACGCCGCCGATGAGGTCGCCGACCAGACCGGCGACCCGCTTGGCGAGCTTCGCGCCCTTGGCCCAGTTCCAGGGGACGCCGTACTTCGCGAGGATCTTGCCGGCGAGGCCGCCGGCGAAGCTGCCCGCGACGTTGAGGAGGGTTTCGCCGCAGGCGGCGAGGTCGCCGCTGGAGAAGCAGTCCATGGCGGCGTCGACGCCGATGAGTTGTTTGACGATCTTGACGAGGGCTTTTCCGGCGGTGGCGATGCGCTTCTTGGCGCGGGTCTGCTGGCCCTTGGCGCGGGTGACCTGTTGGTGGGCGTGGTCGACCTCGGCTTCGGCCTTCTCGGGGGCGGTCTGCTGGTCCTCGCACATCCAGCCGGGCTTGCCTCCGGCGCAGCTGGGGACGAGGCCGGTGGGGTCGGAGAGGGTGACGGGCGAGTTGTAGGCGTAGGCGTAGGCGTTGAGTTGCTCGGGCAGCGAGTAGTCGATGACGGGGTCGACGGAGATGAATCTGCCGAGTTTCGCGTCGTACTCGCGCGCCCCGAGGTGGGTCAGTCCGGTCGACGTGTCGATGGTGCCGCCGACGAAGCCCTTCTCCCCGGGCCAGGTGCCCGCGTCCTGGCCTCGGGCCATGCCGAAGGGGTCGAAGCGCCGTTGGGAGACGGCGCTGGTGGCCGCGTTGATGGCCTGTTCGCCGGTGCCGTGGTGGTCCTGGACGAGGAAGGAGAGCTGGTTGTCGTTCTGCCGGACGGCGATGGACTGGCCGCCGAAGCTGTAGTAGCGGGTGGCTTCGACCGCGGTGCCGTTCTTGGGCAGGCGCAGTTCCATGCCGGGCAGATAGACGGTGGTCGCGTTCTTGTCACGGCGCAGGACGCGGTTGCCGGAGGCGTCGTAGATGTTGTCCGTCTCGGTGGCGTCGGCCTCGACGACCTTGGTGAGTTCGCCGCTTCCGTTCCACTGGAAGTCCTGGGTCTTGTTGTCGGTGGTGCGGGCGTCGAGGTTGCCGGAGGCGTCGTAGGCGAAGGTGGTGGGTTTGCCGGGGGCCGAGGTGTCGTCGACCCGGGTGAGGGCGTGCGGGCCGGCCGGGCCCTCGCCGTAGGTGTAGTTGCGGGTGACGTTCTTCGTCGCGTCGAGCCCGGTGTCGTGGGTGACGTCCTTGACGCGGTTGCCGATGGCGTCGGTCTCGTAGGACTTCCAGTACGGGGCGGGGCCGCCCAGCGCCTTGGTGCCGGGTGCCGCCGCGCAGGCCGCCGGGGCCGTTCCCGTACCGCCGACGGTGCCGGAGCCGTCCGCCTCGGTCGCGGTGGCCCCGGGGGTCCATGCCTCGGCGAGGGTCTGGCGGTTGCTGTAGGAGAAGCACTGCACATCGGGGCTGAGGCCGGAGGTGTCGGCGATGGACAGGACGTTTCCGGACTGGTCGTACGAGTAGTTCGACGCCTTGGCCGGGCCGGTGACGCCCTCGATGTCGACCACGGCGCGGGTGAGACGGTCGGTGCCGCGCTCGTAGGTGAAGCTCTGCTGGACCTTGCGGCCGGTGCCGTTGGACAGGTGCAGCGCCTTGAGCTGGCTGGTGGGGGTGTACTGGGTGGCGCTGACGTAGGGGGTGTGGCCGGTCATCGAGGTCGGGCGCTGGAGATCGTCGTAGCCGAAGGCGATGGCTTCCCCGCCGAGCGCGCCCGCGCCCGGCATACCCTGGCTCTTGACCGTTCCGTCCGGGTTGTACGTACTGGTGAAGGTGTAGGTACCGGCCAGGGCGCCTTCGGTGGTCGGGACCGTGTGGTCGACCTTCTCCACCCGGTACAGCGCGTCCATGTCCTTGGTGATGGTCGCGAAGTACTGGGTGGCGTTGATGTAGCGCAGGGACGCCCAGGCGTGGCCCAGCCAGCCGGCCTTGTCGTAGTACGTCTCGGTCAGCTTGGTACCGGTGACCGGGGCGCCCTCCCAGGTGGTCTTGGGACGACCGAGCTGGTCGTAGACGGTGGAGGTCGTCTTGGCGCGGGCGTCGGTGGTGCTGACGGGCCGGTCCAGCTCGTCGTAGACGGTGGTCGACACCCCGGCGTCCGGGTCGATGGACTTGGTCTTGCGGCCGAGCTGGTCGTACTCGTACCGCCAGACGTTGTTCGCGGCGTCGGTGACCGTCTCCAGCTGGCCCGCCGAGGTGTGGGTGTAGGTGGTGGTGTCGTACTGGGACCCGGGGCCGTTCGGCAGCGGCGAGGGGGTGTTGTAGTGCCGTAGTTCGGTCGCCCGGCCCTGGGCGTCGGTGATCGTGGTGGTGGGGCGCTTGCCGGTGGGCGGGTCGACATGGGTGCGGTCGCCCTCGTACGCGGTGGTGGTGCGCCACTGCTCGACACCGGCGATCTGGAAGATCTCGGCGGTGGGGCGGCCCAGTGCGTCGTACTCGGTGACGGTCTGACCGCCGACCTCGCCGTTGGCGACGGTGGCGACCCGGTCCTGGGGGGCGCCGAGCGCGTTGAAGGTCTCATTGACCTTCTTGATCTTTCCGGCGCCGTCGTAGAAGACCTCGCCGATCATCCGGCTGCCGTTCGGCCCCTCGGTCTGCTTCTGGCGGGGCCGCAGAAAGCTGTCGTAGTGCTGGTACTCGACTCCGTAGGTGCTGTCGTTCTCCAGCTTCTCCGTCTTGATGGCCACGACGTCGTCACGCCGGACGTTGTACGAGTGCTTGATGCTGGGGCTGAGGGACTTGGGGCGGTTCGCGAACCAGACGGAGGTCAGCCGGCCCAGTGCGTCATAGGCCAGGTCGGTGCGTTTGCCGTTGGGGTCGGTCTGGCCGGTGGAGGCGCCCCAGGCGGGGGCGTAGTCGGTGGTGGTGATGTGGTTGAGGGCGTTGGTGACCTTCGTCTGGGAGATCAGGCCGTTGACATCGGTGTACGCGGTCTTGGTCTCGGCCAGTTTGGCGTCCCGCTGGAGGGTGGGACGGCCGAAGAGGTCGTACTCGGTGGTGCCGGTGATCTGATAGGTGGCGGCGGTGCCGTTGTGCGCGGTCAGGCGCTCGGTCTGGGTGGCCTCGCCCCGGGTGGGGGCGGCACCGACGGCGAGTTTGTCGTACGCGGTCCGCTCGTCCTTGATGACGTGTTTGCTGCGGTCGGGGGTGACCGTGCAGGCCACGGAGAGCGACTCGCTGCGGGACGGCAGGTCGACGAGGTTGAGGGCCGGGTTGTCGGCGTACCACAGCCGGGTGCAGGTGTCGTCCCCGGCGGTGCTCAGGTCGCCCAGGTCATTGGTCTCGGTGAGCCGTCCGGTACGGCCCGTCGTCTCGAACTCGGAGACGGACTTGGTGGTGCGCCAGGTGCCGTTGCCGAGGAGGGAGTAGCCGCGTGTGACCCGCGGTTTGACGATGGTGGCCTTGGTGACGATCGAGGGTGCGGACCCCATGGGGCGGGTCCGGGTCGCGGTGTCGTGTTTCCATGGTTCGTTGATCGACTTGGCGATGACCTGGCCGTTGTCGTAGGTCTTCGCCTCCAGTTCAAAGCCGGTGTACTCCTTGTGCCCGGTGAAGACGGCCCCGGTGGAGTCGGTCACCTGCTCGGTACGGGTGCCGCCGCCGGGTGCCTTGTCGCCGTGCAGGCCCTGGAGGTAGGTGTAGTCGATCCGGGTCCTGAGGTTCTGGCGGCTGCCGCTCAGCACCGTGACCTGCCCGTATCCCTGCCACTGGCCCCAGGTCAGGAACTTGTCGTCGGTGATGCCGTCCCGCTCGGCGTGCCGCCAGCCCGCCGGGCCGTTGTACGCGTACTGGGTGACCAGATCCTCGCCGCCGCCAGTGCGGTCGGTCTCGGTGATCTCGGCGACCACGTATTTGTGGAACCAGTCGGTACGTTCGGTGATGGCGCCCGGAGGCATCCATTTCACCGGATAGCAGCGCTTGGTGGAGGATCCCGGCTGGGGCAGTGTGGCGGGGGTGCAGTCGGCCGGGGCGTAGGTGACATCGAGTTGTGCGCCGGTCTCGCTCAGTACGGTGGCGAGCCGGAAGCGGTGGATGGCGTCGATGTTGTCGGTGGCGCTGTCGACCCGGTTCTTGCGGTGTTCGCCGCCGAGGTCGAGCGAAGGCAGCGCGATCGGGCCCCCGCCCTGGCCCAGATGGTTGGCCCTGCCCTCATGGCCGATCTTGGAGAGCCAGAGCGTCTTGGTGTCGTCGCCGTTGTCCGTGAAGAAGTGGGTGAGGGTCCAGGCGTCGACATCGGCCCAGTCGGTGGCGGCCGGGCCGGTGCTCATCTGGGTGGTGATGCCGGTGAGCCGCTTGGTGGTCCAGAAGGTCGGGGACGCCTGGGTGATCGTGCACTTCGTGCCGGGTCTGCAGTTCCGGTCGACCGGGGTGTCCGGCCAGCGGGCCGCGTTGGCGGCGGTGAACTTGGACTCGGCGCAGTCGAAGGCCGCGTCCGGCAGACAGCGTTCCTCGGTCCGGAACACCACCCGGGCCGGTGCCTTGGTGGTGTGGACGGCCCCGGCGCGCTGGCCGTAGTCGATCCGCTTGAGATAGCCGCCCCGGGTGTAGGCGGTGCCGTTGACGTCCGTCTTGCCGTTGAGGGCGTAGTGGTTGGTCTCGGCGCCGTAGTAGTACGACATCACATTGCCGCGGGCGTCCTTGACATGGTCGAGGTTCCACCGCCACGCCTGCTTGCAG
>NZ_JBSGUP010000491.1:0-6191 GCF_053607985.1 Streptomyces sp. NPDC055078 | reverse complement strand
ACCGAGCTGCGCGCCGCGCTCACCAACCGGTCGGCCACCACCGCGGCCAAGAGCGAGCTGCTGCGCGGCCTGCTCGGCGGCCGGGCGGAGCGGACCACCGAGCGTCTGGTGACGCGCCGTGTCACCGCGCCCCGGGGACGTAGCCTGGGACAGGGACTCGAATCCCTGTCCAGGCTCGCCGCGGGGCGCCGTGACCGGACGGTCGCGGTCGTCACCTCGGCGGTACCGCTCACCGACCGGCAGAAGCAGCGCCTCGGCGCGGTGCTGGCGAAGCTGTACGGGCGCCAGATGCATCTGAACCTGGACGTGGACCCCGAGGTCCTCGGCGGGATCTCGGTGCGGGTCGGCGACGAGATCATCGACGGTACGGTCGCCGACCGGCTCGCCGAGGCGACCCGCCGCATGGCCGGCTGACCGCCGCCACCAACTGAACACGGCAGCACCAGTAACACCAGTAGTACCAGCGGCCCGGTTGGGCCGTGCAGAGATTGCAGAAGATTCCTGGGGGTCGCCCCCAGACCCCTTCAAGAAGCTTCGGGCCCAACAAGGAGAGCAGGGAACTCAAGATGGCGGAGCTCACGATCCGGCCGGAGGAGATCCGGGACGCGCTGGAGACCTTTGTCCAGTCGTACAAGCCGGACGCGGCCTCGCGCGAGGAGGTCGGTACGGTCAGTGTGGCCGGCGACGGGATCGCGAAGGTCGAGGGTCTGCCCTCGGCCATGGCGAACGAGCTGCTGAAGTTCGAGGACGGCACCCTCGGCCTCGCCCTCAACCTTGAGGAGCGGGAGATCGGTACGGTCGTCCTCGGCGAGTTCAACGGCATCGAGGAGGGACAGCCGGTCACCCGCACCGGCGAGGTCCTGTCCGTCGCTGTCGGCGAGGGCTACCTCGGCCGCGTCGTCGACCCGCTCGGCAACGCGATCGACGGCCTCGGCGAGATCGAGACCGAGGGTCGCCGCGCCCTCGAACTGCAGGCCCCGGGCGTCATGGTCCGCAAGTCGGTCCACGAGCCGATGCAGACCGGCTACAAGGCCGTCGACGCCATGGTGCCGATCGGCCGGGGCCAGCGTCAGCTGATCATCGGTGACCGCCAGACCGGCAAGACCGCCCTGGCCGTCGACACGATCATCAACCAGCGCGACAACTGGCGCTCCGGCGATGTCAACAAGCAGGTGCGCTGCATCTATGTGGCCATCGGCCAGAAGGGCTCCACCATCGCGTCCGTACGCGGCGCGCTGGAGGAGGCCGGTGCCCTGGAGTACACGACCATCGTCGCCGCCCCGGCGTCCGACCCGGCCGGCTTCAAGTACCTGGCGCCGTACACCGGCTCGGCCATCGGCCAGCACTGGATGTACCAGGGCAAGCACGTACTGATCATCTTCGACGACCTGTCGAAGCAGGCCGACGCCTACCGCGCCGTGTCGCTGCTGCTGCGCCGTCCGCCGGGCCGTGAGGCGTACCCCGGCGATGTCTTCTATCTGCACTCGCGTCTGCTGGAGCGCTGCGCCAAGCTCTCCGACGACATGGGCGCCGGTTCGATGACAGGTCTGCCGATCGTCGAGACGAAGGCCAACGACGTCTCGGCGTTCATCCCGACCAACGTCATCTCCATCACCGACGGCCAGTGCTTCCTGGAGTCCGACCTGTTCAACGCCGGACAGCGCCCGGCCCTGAACGTCGGTATCTCCGTCTCCCGCGTCGGTGGCTCCGCCCAGCACAAGGCGATGCGGCAGGTCTCCGGCCGGCTCCGCGTGGACCTCGCCCAGTTCCGTGAGCTGGAGGCGTTCGCCGCCTTCGGCTCCGACCTGGACGCCGCGTCGAAGGCGCAGATGGAGCGCGGCAAGCGCATGGTCGAGCTGCTCAAGCAGCCTCAGTACCAGCCCATGCCGATCGAGGAGCAGATCGTCTCGGTCTGGGCCGGCACCACCGGCAAGATGGACGATGTCCCGGTCGATGACATCCGCCGCTTCGAGGCCGAGCTGCTGGAGCACCTGCGCCGTGAGCGCAAGGAGCTGCTGACCGGTATCGCCGAGGGCGCGAAGATGTCCGACGACACCATCCAGGCCGTCGGCGACGCGATCGCCGCCTTCAAGCGTCAGTTCGAGACCTCGGACGGCAAGCTTCTGGGCGAAGACGCTCCGGTCAGCACGAGCAAGTGACGACGGAAGGGACCTGACTCATGGGAGCCCAGCTCCGGGTCTACAAGCGTCGCATCAAATCCGTCACCGCGACCAAGAAGATCACCAAGGCGATGGAGATGATCGCCGCCTCGCGCATCGTCAAGGCGCAGCGTCAGGTGGTGGCCTCTACTCCGTACGCGACCGAGCTGACCCGCGCGGTGACCGCGGTCGCGACCGGGTCGAACACGAACCACCCCCTCACCACCGAGGCCGAGTCCCCGTCCCGGGCCGCCGTCCTGCTCATCACGAGCGACCGCGGTCTGGCCGGCGGCTACTCCGCCAACGCCATCAAGGCGGCGGAGCAGCTCAACGACCGGCTGCGGGCCGAGGGCAAGGAGGTCGACAGCTATATCGTCGGCCGGAAGGGTGTCTCGTACTACGGCTTCCGTGAGCGCGAGGTCACCGAGTCGTGGTCCGGGTTCACCGACAACCCGACCTACGCGGACGCCAAGAAGGTCGCGGACCCGCTGATCGCGGCGGTCCAGCGGGACACGGCCGACGGCGGGGTGGACGAGCTCCACATCGTCTTCACCGAGTTCATCTCGATGCTGACGCAGATGCCGGTGCAGAACCGGCTGCTGCCCCTCAGTCTGGAAACCGCGACATCAGCGGCTGGCGCCGCGGGTGCGGACGCCAGCGGGACCAAGGGCGAGATCCTGCCCCTGTTCGACTTCGAGCCGTCGGCGGAGGACGTCCTCGACGCCCTGCTGCCGCGCTATGTCGAGAGCCGGATCTACAACGCGCTGCTCCAGGCCGCTGCCTCCAAGCACGCTGCCACCCGCCGCGCGATGAAGTCGGCGACCGACAACGCCGGAGAGCTGATCAAGAGCCTCTCCCGGCTTGCCAACGCGGCCCGCCAGGCCGAAATCACCCAGGAAATCAGCGAGATCGTCGGTGGAGCCAGTGCCCTGGCCGACGCGACCGCAGGGAGTGACAAGTAATGACGACGACAGTTGAAACGGCCGTTGCCACGGGCCGCGTCGCCCGGGTCATCGGCCCGGTCGTCGACGTGGAGTTTGCCGTCGACGCGATGCCGGAGATCTACAACGCGCTGACCGTCGAGGTGGCCGACCCGGCCGAGGACGGCAAGCTCAAGAAGCTGACGCTGGAGGTCGCCCAGCACCTCGGTGAGGGCGTGGTCCGCGCGATCTCGATGCAGCCCACCGACGGTCTGGTCCGCCAGGCCCCGGTGACCGACACGGGTGCGGGCATCACGGTCCCGGTCGGCGAATTCACCAAGGGCAAGGTCTTCAACACCCTCGGTGAGGTGCTGAACGTCCCCGAGGCGAACAGCGAGATCACCGAGCGCTGGCCGATCCACCGCAAGGCGCCCAGCTTCGACCAGCTTGAGTCGAAGACCGAGATGTTCGAGACGGGCGTCAAGGTCATCGACCTGCTCACCCCGTACGTCAAGGGCGGCAAGATCGGTCTGTTCGGTGGTGCCGGTGTCGGCAAGACCGTGCTGATCCAGGAAATGATCTACCGCGTGGCCAACAACCACGACGGTGTGTCGGTGTTCGCGGGCGTCGGTGAGCGCACCCGTGAGGGCAACGACCTCATCGACGAGATGAGCGAGTCCGGCGTCATCGACAAGACCGCGCTGGTCTTCGGTCAGATGGACGAGCCCCCGGGCACCCGGCTGCGCGTCGCACTGGCCGGTCTGACCATGGCGGAGTACTTCCGCGATGTGCAGAAGCAGGATGTTCTCTTCTTCATCGACAACATCTTCCGGTACACCCAGGCCGGCTCCGAGGTGTCCACCCTGCTCGGCCGGATGCCCTCCGCGGTGGGTTACCAGCCGAACCTGGCGGACGAGATGGGTCTCCTCCAGGAGCGCATCACCTCGACCCGCGGTCACTCGATCACCTCGATGCAGGCGATCTACATCCCCGCGGACGACCTGACCGACCCGGCCCCGGCCACCACCTTCGCCCACCTCGACGCGACGACGGTGCTCTCCCGTCCGATCTCCGAGAAGGGCATCTACCCGGCCGTGGACCCGCTGGACTCCACGTCCCGCATCCTGGACCCGCGCTACATCGCGCAGGAGCACTACGACGCCGCCATGCGCGTCAAGGGGATCCTGCAGAAGTACAAGGACCTCCAGGACATCATCGCCATCCTCGGTATCGACGAGCTGAGCGAGGAGGACAAGATCTCCGTCCTCCGTGCCCGCCGGGTGGAGCGCTTCCTGTCGCAGAACACCCACGTCGCGAAGCAGTTCACCGGTGTGGACGGCTCGGACGTTCCGCTGGACGAGTCGATCGCCGCGTTCAACGCGATCTGCGACGGCGAGTACGACCACTTCCCCGAGCAGGCGTTCTTCATGTGCGGTGGTATCGAGGACCTCAAGGCCAACGCCAAGAAGCTGGGTGTCTCCTGAGCCCTGAGCGGCTCCTGAAGGGGGGCGGGGTCCGCCCCGCCCTCTGCCCGCTCTCTGATGACTCCCTGTGATCCCGGCCGTGACAGGCCGGGGGAGGGGCCCGGGGCACTCCGGTGTCCTGAGCCCCATTAGACTTTGACCCAACACCCGGCATCATCGCCGGGTGGTGACCCGAGGAGCCACCCTTGGCTGCTGAGCTGCATGTCGAGCTGGTCGCGGCGGACCGCCAGGTCTGGTCCGGCGAGGCCACCCTGGTCGTCGCGCGCACCACGTCCGGCGACATCGGCGTCATGCCCGGTCACCAGCCGCTGCTCGGTGTGCTGGAGTCGGGCCCGGTGACCATCCGTACCACGTCCCCCGAAGGGGGATCCGGGACGGTCGTCGCCGCTGTGCACGGCGGATTCATTTCCTTCGCCGACAACAAGCTGTCCCTGCTGGCGGAGATCGCCGAGCTGGCTGACGAGATCGATGCCCAGCGCGCCGAGCGTGCGCTGGATCGTGCCAAGTCGGACGAGGACGCCGCCGCCGAGCGCCGTGCCGATGTCCGGCTGCGCGCGGTGGCGGTGCGCTGAGCACCCCGCGAGACGCTGTCCCTCAGCCGCGGCGCGGACTGGATCCCTCCAGACCGTGCCGCGGCTGAGGCAATGCGGCTGTCCGTGGGGCCGGGTCGAGGACAAGGACGAGAACGATGCGAGGAGGTCGGTGGAGATGTTCCTCGCGGTGCTCGTGAGCGTTCTGGTCGTCGTCGTACTGGTCGGGATCGGACTGTTCGTCTTCGGTCTGCGGCGACGGCTGATCCAGCGTTCCGGCGGCACCTTCGACTGCTCCCTGCGGTGGAACGTCGCCGCGGAGCCCGACGGCGGCCCCGGGGGGACTCCCACCGGCAAGGGCTGGGTGTACGGCGTCGCCCGTTACAGCGGTGACCGCATCATGTGGTTCCGGGTCTTCTCGTACGCCCCCCGGCCCCGCCGTGTCCTGGAGCGCTCGGCGATCGAGGTCATCGCCCGCCGCACCCCTGAGGGCGAGGAGGAGCTGGCGCTGCTCTCCGACGCCGTGGTGCTCGGCTGTCTCCACCGGGGGACCCGTCTGGAGCTGGCGATGAGCGAGGACGCGCTCACGGGCTTTCTGGCCTGGCTGGAGGCGGCCCCGCCCGGCCAGCGGGTGAACGTGGCGTAGGGCGTCCTGGGGCGGTGGCCTCGGTGCGGCCCGGGAGTGCCCTTCGGGTCGGCTGTTGCCTGCCGCCACCGGGCTCCGGCGTTCCGCGCTCTGTCTTCCGCCCGCGCTCTGTCTTCGCCCGCGTCCTGTCTTCGCCGCGGACCTGCCGACTCCGCCCGGGGCCCTGTCGACGTTGCCTCGGCCGGCGCTCCCTCTGCCGATCCGGCCTCCGCTGATTCGCTCGGGCGTGGGCGTGGGCGTGGGCGTGGGCGTGGGGCGTGTGCACGTGGGCGTGTACGCGTGGCCGCTGTACGCCCGTGCGGTGCGCTCTCCGGGCGCGGGGCGCCGCCGTGCGCTCGGGGGGCTGCCTCGCCCCCGTAAGGCCCCTTCGGGGCCCCTGTAGGCCCGTGAAGCGCTCTCCCGGCGGCCCGCGTGTCGCCCCCTGGTGTTCCGGGACGCCGAAGGGGCCGGGG
>NZ_JBSGUP010000490.1:0-6207 GCF_053607985.1 Streptomyces sp. NPDC055078 | reverse complement strand
CGGCCTCGGCCGCCCGGCTCTCCCCGACCGCCTCGGTCGCCTGGTCCGGGGTGGTGAATCCGCTGTCGGCGAGCTTGTCGCGCTCCCCGTCGACCTCGACCGTGGCACCGATCAGGGACTGGAGGCGGCACGACTCGATCAGTTCGGCGACGGCCCGCCCGTCGCCGAGCGCCACCGCCGACTTCAGCGCCGCGCGTCGCGCCGGGCCGAAGCCGCGCCACAGGGACAGCCGCTGGTTGTGCGAACAGGCCCGGTAGCGCTGGGCGTCCAGCTTGGCCCAGGCGCCCAGCGCGAGCCGGAGGCTGTCCTCGTGCCGGTCCAGCGCCGCCCAGATGAGCGCCGCCTGCTGTTCGAGATCGCCGATCACCCAGGAGTCCGCCCGCTCCTCGGTGAGATGGGTGATCGTCTCGCTGATGAGCCCGAGTGCCCGCTCGGGCCGGCCGTCGGCGGCCAGGCGTTCGGCGAGTACGGACGCGAGATACGCGTACGGGACGATCCCCAGCGCATGGACCCGCCGGAGGCCCTCGATCTCGGCCGGGGCGATGTCCGGCGTCTCGTCGAGTACGCGCGCGGCTATGCGGTGGAAGACCCTGGAAGGCGGGTGGGTCGCCCCCGCGATGATCTCCAGATGCTCGGCCGCCGCCGCGCGGTCGCCCGCCTTCATGGTGCAGACGACGACCTGGCAGAACGTCCGGCGCTTGTGGCGGGGGGTCCGCCAGTGGATGGCCGAGCCGCTGAAGCACTCCGCGGCGGTCGACCAGTCGGCGAACCTGACGTACTCACGGCCCAGCAGCTCGTACAGCTTCGCCAGGTGCTTGTCGGTGGCGGGCAGTTCGCCCGGAGGGGTGGGGCGGGCGGCGATCCGGATCAGCATCGACCGCACCCAGGAGAAGCCGGCGTTTCCCGAGTCCTCGGTGTCGGCGATGCTCAGCCCGCCGAGGAAGCCGTCCAGTTCGAGCAGCCGTCTGCGGAGGCCGGGCCGTAGATCGTCGTGCCGTTCCAGATAGGCGTCGATCAGCCGGGCGACCCGCCGGGTCGTCGGGGAGGAGACAGGTCCGCGGTTCGGGAGCCTTCGGCCCCGGGCGATGCGCCCCGCGACGGCGAGAGCCCGCCCGTATCCCAGCAGCCTCATGGTCCCCCCAGGAAGTATGAACACCGATCATGCCGTCTGACGGCGTGAAATGGGGGGTGCTCGACCGATTTTCTGGGGCGCTCCCGGCCTGTCCGCCGCCCGCCGCGCGCGGGGTACGCGGGCGGCGGACGGCGGGTGTTGGGTCTCTGGGGCAGTGGTGATGTGTGGGGCGGAAGTGCTCGGGTGAACCGGGCCGGGGGGCCGTGCCTGAACCGGCCCGGGGTTCGGGTCGAGCGTCCCGGTCGGGGTGCCCGCGTCAGCCGGCCCGGGGGCCATGCGTGAACCGGCCCGGGGCGGGGGCCCTCGCGTCAACCGGTCCCGGCGGGAACCCTCTCCCGGGACGGCAGCAGCCGGGCCAGCAACTGCGACCTGCCCGCGATCATGGGCGCGAGGACGGCCAGGACCAGTACGTATCCCGCGATGAAGGGGGAGAGCCGGCTGTCAAGACCGGCCGCCGCCGCCATCGTCGCCAGGATCAGCGCGAACTCGCCGCGCGCGAGCAGGGTGGTGGAGATGTTCGCGGCGGGGCCGGGGCCGAAGCCGTAGATCCGGGCGGCTGCCAGACCGGCGAACACATTCATCGCCAGCGTCACCGCGACGGCCGCGAGAACCGGCCACAGCACGGTCGGCAGATCGCCCGGGTCGATGGAGAGACCGAAGGCGAAGAAGAAGATCGCACCGAAGGCGTCCCGGAGGGGGTGCACCAGTTTGAGGATGCGCTCGCCCGATGTCGTACTGCCGAGCATCAGACCGACCATGAACGCGCCGATGGCGTCCGCGACCCCGAACCACTCGGAGACACCGGCCATGAAGACGGCCGCGCCCAGAAAGGAGATGACGAGGAGTTCGTCGTCGCGGGTGCTGATGAGCCGTCCTACCGCCCTGGTGCCGAAGCGCGCGACCAGCGCGAGCAGCAGCAGGAAGCCGAACGCCTTCCCGCCGTCCAGCACGGCGGCGCTCAGGCTGTCAGCGCCGGACAGGATGGGCTGGAGGGCGGCCAGATACAGGGCGAGGAAGACGTCCTCGACGACGATGATGCCGAGGATCGGTTTGGTCTCGGGGTTGCCGATACGTCCCAGGTCGACCAGCACCTTTGTCACGATCGCCGAGGACGAGATGCCGAGCACTCCGGCGAGCACGAGCGCCTCGGAGGTGCCCCAGCCGAGCGCGAACCCGAAGCCGAGGCCCGCGCCGACGTTCAGCAGGAGATAGGTGCCTCCGGCGATGGCCATCTTCCGGCCACCCGCCTTGAGGTCGTCGAGATGGAACTCCAGGCCCAGATAGAAGAGGAGCAGCACCAGACCGAGCGCCGAGAGCATCTCCAGGTCGTGCGGGTTCGACAGCAGCACGATGCCGGGGGTGTGGGGACCGAGGAGAATCCCGGCCAGGATGAAGAGGGGGATCGTCGGCAGTCCGATACGGCCGCCGAGCCGGGCGAGGAACGCGGCGGCGAGGAACGCGCCGCCCATGGCTATGAGGGTGTCTGCGTGTCCGATGGGCTCATCCTTCGCGAGTCAAGAGGGCGTCAAGGAATCATCAGTAATTAGTTTACCGAATGATTGATGACCGCAACGATATCGGGGACGGGGGCGCCCACCCCCCATCCGCGGTGGGGTTGCCCCCACCCCCGTTCCGCCAGCAGCCGCCATGGCCCGATCAACCGCCCGATCCGTAGCGTCAAGGCATTGACCTGCACGGTTACACAAGGCGGAGGACACCATGGGGCTGCGGCGCAGCAAGCGGCGGGACGAAGAGCGGACGTACGCGAGTGAGGCGTCCGGCGGTCGCGCGGCGGTCGAACTGCGTCAGGTACGGCGGCAGTACGGCCGGGGCGCCGGCGCCGTCCACGCCCTGCGGGGGATCGACCTCGTCCTGCCCCGGGGCAGCTTCACGGCCGTCATGGGGCCCTCGGGGTCGGGCAAGTCGACCTTCCTCCAGTGCGCGGCGGGACTCGACCGGCCCACCGGCGGGTCCGTACGCCTCGGCGGCACCGAGATCACCGGAATGAGCGAGAACAAGCTCACCGTGCTCCGCCGCACCCGGCTCGGCTTTGTCTTCCAGGCGTTCAATCTGCTGCCGTCCCTGACGGTCGAACAGAATGTGCTGCTGCCGCTGCGGCTCGCGGGCGAGCGCCCGGACCGCCGCAGGGCGGCCGAAGTGCTCTCCCAGGTCGGCCTCGGCGACAAGGGCCGCCGCCGCCCCACCGAACTCTCCGGCGGCCAGCAGCAGCGGGTGGCGCTCGCGCGGGCGCTGGTCACCAGGCCCGATGTGATCTTCGCCGACGAGCCCACCGGGGCGCTGGACACCACGACCGCCGCCGAGGTCCTCACCCTGCTGCGCACCGCCGTCGACGGTACGGGCGCGACGGTCGTCATGGTCACCCACGACCCGACCGCCGCCGCCTACGCCGACCTGGTCCTCTTCCTCGCGGACGGCTCGATCGCCGACAGCCTCCCTCAGGGGAGCGCCGACCGGATCGCCGCCCGGATGACCGCGCTCACCGCTCCCGCGCCCTCCCTCGCGGGAGTGGCCGCCTGATGTTCGCTCCCAACGGCCTGGCCCGCGCCGCGATCCGCTTCAAACCCTCCTCGTTCGCCGGCACCTTCATCGCCCTGCTGATGACCGCCGGAATCGTCGCCGCCTGCGGAATCATGATGGAGAGCGGGCTGCGGGCCTCCGTGCCGCCCACCAGATACGCCGCCGCACCCGTCGTCGTCACCGCCGACCAGCAGGTGCGCTACACCAACGGCAGCGGCGAGGACAGGACCACCGAGTACGCGCAGATCCCCGACCGGGCCCGCCTCGACGCGTCCCTGGTCGCGAAGGCGGCCGGAGTCCCGGGCGCGGCCTCCGTGATCGCGGACGTGACCTTCCCTGTCCTGCCCGCCGATCCTGCCCATCCCGTACGGGCGGACCGGGCGCCGCTCACCGCCCACGGCTGGGGCTCGGCCGCCCTCACCGGCACCGGACTGACAGCCGGATCCGCACCCCGTACGGGTGAGGTCGTCCTCGGCGACGGCGCCCGGGTCGGCGACCGGGTCACCCTCGAAACCCCCGGCGGGAAGCGGGAGTTCCGGGTCTCGGGGCTCGCCGAAGGGCCGGCGGTCTGGTTCGCCGACCGCCAGGCCCTGGAACTCTCCGGGCACCCCGGCCGCGTCGACGCGATCGCGGTCCTCCCGGAGCGGGGCGTCACCGCGGGTGCGCTCGCCAACCGGGTCACCGAGGCGATGGACGGCAAGGCCGAGGTCCGCACCGGGGACGACCGGGTCGAGGCCGAGGACTCCGGGCTCGCCAAGGCCAAGGAACTCCTCATCGCCCTCGGCGGGTCCTTCGGCGGGATCGCCACCATGGTCGCCGTGTTCACCGCCGCCGGGACCGTCGCCCTCTCCGTCTCCCTGCGCCGCCGCGAGTTCGCCCTGCTGCGGGCCATCGGCGCGACCCCCCGGCAGATCCGCCGCAGCGTCGCCACCGAGGCGCTGCTCGTCGCACCGCTCGCCGGAGCACTCGGCACCCTGCCCGGGATCGGGCTCGCGACCTGGTGGTTCGGTCAGCTGAAGGACAAGGGGGCCATCCCCGAAGCGGTCGGCCTCTCCGTCTCCGCCATCCCGCTGGGCATCGCCGTCGGCACCGCCGTCCTCACCGCGATGCTCTCCGGGCTGATGGCCGCCCGCCGCCCCGCGAAGATCAAGCCGGGGCAGGCGCTCGCCGACGCCTCCGTCGAACGCATCGGCTTCGGCAAGGTCCGTACGTCGCTGGGCATCGCCGCCGCCGTCGGCGGAGTGGTCCTCGCGGGCGTCGCCAACGGCATATCGGGCGCCGAAGCGGCGAACACCGCCCTCGGCATCGTCATGCTCTTCATGCTCTCCGTCGCCCTGCTCGGGCCGCAGATCGCCCGCCTCTGCGCGGGACTGTTCGGCCTGCCGCTGCGCGCCGCCGGGGCGTCCGGGTCGCTCGCCGCCGCCAACTCCCGTACGAACGCCCGCAGGCTGGCCTCCGCGATCACCCCGATCGTCCTCGCCATGGCCTTCTCGTCCGTCCTGGTCTTCATGCACACCAGCACCGACCGGGCCACCGCCGATCAGCAGCGCGCCGGGCTCACCGCGGACCATGTCGTCACCGCCGCCGACGGCATGCTGCCCGGCGACGCGACCGAACGCGCCGCCGCGACTCCCGGGGTCACCGCGGCCGTCTCCCTGCTGCGCACCTCCGTCCTCGTCGATGTCGAGGTCCTCGGCGAGCGCTCCATCGAGACCGCCTCCACCCAGGGCGTCGACGGCACCCCCGCCGCCCTCGCCCGGGTCCAGGACCTCGACGTCCGCAGCGGCTCCCTGTCCCGCCTCGCGCCCGGCACCGTCGCCGTCGACGCCTCCCTCGCCGACTCGGCGGACGTCCGCATCGGCGACCGCCTCGCCCTGCGCCTCCCGGACGGCACCAAGGCGAACCCGGAGGTCGTCGCCGTCTACGGCCGGGGTCTCGGCCTCTCCCAGGTCACCCTGCCCGCCGCCGCGCTGAAGGGGCATGTCACCTCCCCCTATCCGCAGGACCTCCTCGTCCGGGCCACCCCCGACGCGGCCTCCCGGCTGGCCGCCATCGGTACCGTCCACGACCGGGACGGCTACGCCGCCGCCCAGGACGTCGACCGCGAGATCAACGCCTGGGGCAATACGACCATGGCCGCGATCCTCGGCGGATTCGCCGCCGTCGCCGCCGCCAACACCCTCGTGATGACGGTCCTCGACCGCCGCCGCGAGCTGGGCATGCTCCGCCTCATCGGGTCCACCCGCCGCCAGGTCCTGGGCATGATCCGCTGGGAGGCCCTGCTCGTCACCGTCGCCGGGATCGCGATCGGCTCCGCGATCGCCCTCGCCACCCTCATCCCCATGATGAAGGGCCTCACGGGCGAGGCCCCCCACATCCCCCCGCTCCTCTACGGCTCCTTCGTCACCGCCATCCTCACCCTCGGCCTCGCCTCCACCACCCTCCCGGCCCGCACCACCCTCCGCTGACCTGTGCCTTTGGCGGCCCGCGCCTTCTGCAGGCCCGGCCGCTGCGGGCCCCGGGGCTCCGCCCCGGAC
>NZ_JBSGUP010000489.1:0-6219 GCF_053607985.1 Streptomyces sp. NPDC055078 | reverse complement strand
AGCTGGGTGCCGTCGTCGGCGAGCGCCCTGCCCGGCTCGCCGCGCAGCGATCCGTACGGCCCGGAGGCGTCCAGCGCCAGCCGGGCCTTCTTGCGGATGCCCCGGCCGACGGTGAGCCGCTCGATCGCGACACCGGCCGCGGCGCCCGCGGCGATCACACCTATGGCGGCGCCGGCGATGCCCGCCTTGCGCCAGTTGCCCGTCGCGGCGGCCGATGCGGCTGTCGCCGCCGCCGCGACGGCGTCCCCCCTACTGGTCTCGCTCACCGTGCCGCTCCTAGGGCCTCTCGTACGGATCTTGCTGGCCTCGCGCGAAAGACACTAGGCCGTGCGGTCGCCGGGACCCTCGGCACCGTCGCCGCCCTCGTCTGAGGCCCCCTCGGCACCCTCGGCACCCTCGGCTGGGGCGGGATCCTCGTGCAGAAAGACGCGCGGGACCCTCACCCCGATGCGCGTGACGATCTCGTACGCGATGGTGTCGGCCGCTCGGGCCCAGTCGTCGGCGGTGGGCTCGCCCCGGGTGCCGGGTCCGAACAGCAGCGCCTCCGCTCCCTCCTGGACTTTCTGCCCGCCGAGATCCACGACGAACTGGTCCATCGCGACCCGGCCGGCGACCGTGCGCCACTCGCCGCCGACGAGGACCGGACCACGGCCGGAGGCATGGCGCGGCACCCCGTCCCCGTATCCGACGGGGATGAGACCGAGGGTCGTCTCCCGCCCGGTGACGTACTCGTGTCCATAGCTGACGCCCTGGCCCGCCGGCGCGTGCTTCACCAGGGCGACGGATGCGGCGAGCGTCATGACCGGACGCAGCCCCAGCTCACGGGAGGTCCCCAGCCCGGGGGCCGGCGAGATGCCGTACATGGCGATTCCGGGCCGTACGAGATCGAAATGGGTCTCCGGGAGGGTGAGCATCGCCGGGGAGTTGGCCAGATGCCGGACCTCGGGGTCGATGCCCTCCTTCTCGGCGTAGGCGACCATCTCGTGGAACGCGGTGAGCTGGCGCGCGATCGAGGGATGGCCCGGCTCGTCGGCGCAGGCGAAGTGCGACCACACTCCGGTGACCTGCACCGCGCCCTCCGCCTCGGCGGCGAGCGCGGCGGCGACCAGTTCGGGCCAGTCGGCCGGCTGGCAGCCGTTGCGCCCGAGTCCGGTGTCGGCCTTGAGCTGGATACGGGCCGGGCGGCCCGCCTCCCGCGCGGCGGCGGTGACCTCGGCGAGCGCCCACATCCCGCTCACGGACATGTCGAGGCCCGCCTCGATGCCCTCCCGCCAGGGCCCGCCCGGCGTCCACAGCCAGCACATGATCCGCCCCGGGACTCCGGCCGCCCGCAGCGCGAGCGCCTCCTCCGGCGTGGCGGTCCCGATCCAGCTCGCGCCGGCGTCCCGCGCGGCCAGGGCGCAGCGCAGCGCTCCGTGTCCGTACCCGTCCGACTTCACGACAGCCATGAACGCGGCGCCGGGCGCGCGCGCTCGCAGCGAGCGCACATTGGCGCGCAGCGCGGCGAGGTCGATCTCGGCCCGGGCTCTGCCGGGTGGTGGTGCCTGGAATGTCTGCATCATCGGGCACAGTCTCTCAGAGGGGTTCGGCGCCTCCCCGGTGACAGGTCCCGGATTCAACGAGGGGGCTGCTGTGCGGTTGATCACTGGACCCACCCGGTGGACCCGCCCCCGGACCGGGGCCCTGACCGGGCCTCGGCCCCCGGTTCCGCCCCTCCGGCGCGAGGGGTCCGTCCTCCGTCAAGGGTCCGTCCTCAAGGGCCGGTGGGTCGGATCCGCCGGGGCAGGGGCAGGGCCGTCAGGGCACGGCCAGCACACCGCGCCAGGCGCCCGCAAGGGCATCCCCCACCTCGTAGGAGGTGATCGGTACCCCTCGGGCCGCCGCCTCGCGGGCGGCCAGCCCATGGAGGTAGGCGGCCACGGAGCCCGCGTCACGGGCGTCGAGGCCGGTGGACAGGAGTGAGCCGGCGAGGCCGGAGAGGACATCGCCGCTGCCGGCCGTGGCGAGCCAGGGGGTCCCCATGGGGTTCACCCGCACGGGGGTACCGGGCCCGGGTGCCGCCACCAGGGTGGTCGAGCCCTTAAGGAGCACGGTCGCGCCGTACCGCGACGCCAGTTCCCGTACGGACGCCAGCCGTGCCGCCTCCACTTCCTCGCGCGGCACCCCGAGCAGCGCGGCGGCCTCCCCGGCGTGCGGGGTGAGGAGGGTGGGTGCGCTCCGGTCGCGTACGGCGGCGATGTCGAGGAACCGCAGACCGTCCGCGTCGACGAGGACCGGGACATCGGATGCGAGGACGTCCCGGACGGCGTCCGCGTCGTCGCCGAGACCGGGCCCGACCACCCATGCCTGGACCCGGCCCGCCTTCGCGGGCGGTCCGGCGTGGACAAGGGTCTCCGGGAAGCGGGTGACGACCGTGTCGGCCGCGTGGCCGACGTACCGTACGGCACCGGCCCCGCCGCGCAGCGCCCCCGCGACCGCGAGGACGGCCGCCCCCGGGTAGCGCGCGGACCCGGCGACGACGCCGACGACCCCGCGGCGGTACTTGTCGCTCTCGGCGGCGGGGCCGGGCAGCAGCCGGGCGACGTCCGCGTGCTGGAGCGCCTCCAGTTCGGGCACGGACGGCAGATACGGGCCGAGGCCGATGTCGACGAGGCGGACGGTCCCCGCGTACTCCCGCGCGGGGTCGATCAGCAGTCCGGGCTTGTCCGTGCCGAAGGTGACGGTCACATCCGCGCGCAGTGCCTCGCCGTGGACCTCGCCGGTGTCCGCCTCGACACCGCTCGGCAGATCGACGGCGACGACGACGGCGCCAGAACGGGGACCGGAGCCGGGACCAGAGCCGGAGCCGGGATCGGGTCCGGAGGCAGAGCCGGGACCGGGACCGGAGCCGGAGCCGGGACCGGAGCCGGGACCGGAACCGGGACCGGAACCGGCGCCGCGTGCGGCCCGGGCGAGGGGCACCGCTTCCGGCCGGAGTCCGCCCGTGCCGCCGATGCCGGTGATGCCGTCCATCACCAGATCGGCTTCGGTCAGCGCCCGTAGGGGATCGTCGGCGACCCGGCCGCCCGCGCAGGTGAGAGCGGTGAGGCCGCCTTGGTGCGTACGTTCGGGGGCGAGCAGCACGGCGCTCACCCCCGCTCCCCGGCGCGCGAGACGGGCGCCCGCGTACAGCGCGTCGCCGCCGTTGGCCCCGCTGCCGACGAGGAGGACGACCCGGGCTCCGTACACCCGGCCCAGCAGGGCGGCGCAGGCGGAGGCGAGCCCGGCGGCTGCCCGCTGCATGAGCGCGCCCTCAGGGAGCCGAGCCATCAGCTCGTTCTCGGCGTTTCTGATGGTTTCGACGCTGTGAGCGGTACGCATGTCCCCGAGTCTGCCCCAGGGCTCACCGGCCCGCTCCATGGGCACCGGAACCGCCGGGGCCGCCGGGGCAAATGCGCGTACGGAGGGAGGAGTTGCCCGGAGACGGAGCGGACGTGGCGAGAGAGCGGTGCGAGTGCAGTGAGAAGACAGGGACATGGCAGGGTTGACGACCCCTCAAGCTCAACTTAGGTTTGCCTTACCTAAGCAAATCTCCGGTGCCCGCTCTCCGAAAGGTCTCCTCGCCATGCGCCCTGCCGCTCGCACCGCCACCCGAGCCGCCATCGCCGCAGTCGGAGCCGCCGCCCTCACCCTGGGCATGGCCTCCACAGCATCCGCGGGCACCGTCAACCGCACCGTCACCGACGCCGGTTCGACCTACCACCTCTCCCTGACCGCGCCGAACACCGCCGCCGCGGCCGGGGTGAACGTCACCGTGAGCGGCAGCGGCTACAACCCCGACCAGGGCGTGTACGTCGGTATGTGCGCGATCCCCGCGGGTGTCGATGTGAACAACCCGGCCACCTGGAACAGCAAGCCGACCCCGTGTCTCGGCGGCCAGGACCAGTCCGGCACCACCGGCGCCTCGCACTGGGTCAACAGCGACTGGTGGTGGATGTCCCCGAACAACTCCTCGCCGTACACCGAGTCCGGCGGACGCGGCAGCTTCTCCGTGTCGATCCATGTGAAGGCGCAGATCTCGGCGTCCGTCACCTGCGGCCAGTCCGGAGTCACCTGCGCGATCGTCACCCGCGCCGACCACTACGACACCAATGACCGCAAGTACGACGTCTATGTCCCGGTGACCTTCTCCTGATCATGCCCATACGCACCGGAAGACCCATGCGCACCGGAAACCCCCTCCTGCACACCGGACGCCCCCCGCGCCGCCGACGCCCCATGAAGGCCCCGTGGATCGCCATCGCCGCCCTGCTGCTCGCGGCGGGATTCGGCGCCGCGGGCCCGGCGCTGGCCGCCGACCCCGGTGAGGCCACCGGCCCCACCGGGCAGAAACTGACCGTATCGGACACCAGGAACATCGACCCGGCGGGCCAGAAGGTCACCGTGACCGGCTCGGGCTACGCCCTCGACAAGGGCGTCTATCTCGCCGTCTGCGCCCTCCCCGACAGCCCCCGCGACGCACCGAGCCCCTGTCTCGGCGGTATGGACCTCTCCGGAGTCTCGGGGTCCTCCTACTGGATCTCCAACAACCCGCCGGACTCCATGAAGGACCTCGTCAAACCCTTCACCGTGCGGGACGGCAAGGGCGGCTTCACCCTCGAACTCACCGTCAAGGCCAAGGACAGCGGCGCGGACTGCTCTCAGCGGGCCTGTGCCGTCGTCACCCGCGCCGACCACACGCACTCCGGCGACCGCGAGCAGGACGTCATCGTCCCCGTGACCTTCGGCAGCGGCGGCGGCGTTCCCACCCCGGAGGTGCCACCGGGCACGGTGCGCCACGACGAGGTACGCAGATTCACCCCGGCAGCCGGTGGCCTGTTGCAGACCGCGGTGGACCCGGCGGAGGGCCGGCTCTACGTCACCAGCCGCACCGACACGAGGAATGTGCTGACGACGTACGACACCCGGACCGGCAACGTGATCGGCACCCCCGTCGACCTGCCGGGTGTCGCCACGACGCTCGCCCTCGACGCGGACTCCCGGGTCCTGCACCTCGGGCTCGGCGACCGCATCGCCACCTACGACACTCAGACCGGCAGGGTCACCGACCACCGGACGCCGCCCCTGGCCGACACCCTGCTGCTGCTCGCCGCCGACCCGGGCGCCGACCGGCTCTATCTGAGCACCCAGGACAGAAAACTGTCGGTCTACGACACGAAGACCTGGAAACCGGTCGGCGAACCCGTCGCCCTGCCCTTCCCGCCCGGCGGACTGGCCGTCGACACCAGGACACACACCGGATACGCCGTCTACGTCGGCGGCGCCAGGGACCCCGGAACCGGGCAGACCGTCTTCCGTAACGTCCTCAACGCGATCGACGGCGCCACCGGGAAACTCACCGGCACCCTCGATCTCGGCACCACCCCGCTGGGCAGCAGGGGCGTCGCCATCGACTCCGGGACCGGCACCGGATACGTCGCCAACATCGGGGTCGGCACGGTCTTCACCATCGATCTCAGGGCCAACAAGGTCACCGGCACGGTGGCGGTGGGCGGCGGCCCGAAGAACATGGCGGTCGACACCGGGACCGGGACGCTCTATGTGGCACAGACCACGGCGGGCACGGTGGCCGTGGTGGACACGGCCCGGCAGAAGGTCGCCCAGACGCTGGAGACCGGCAACGGGCCGGAGACGCTGGCACTCGACGACAGGAACCACACCCTGTTCACGCTCTCCCGGGACACGGGCGAAGTCGTCCAGACCCAGCGCCATGTCTCGCCGGCCGTCACCACCGCGCCCAAGGCGGCCACGGTCCGCGCAGGTGAGCGGGCCGAGTTCACCGCCGCGGCGGACGGCACCCCCGCGCCGACCACGACCTGGGAGGTCAGCACCGACAAGGGCGCGTCCTGGCAGCCGGTGGCGGGCTCCGCCGGATCCGCCCTCACCTTCAAGGCGACCCTGGACCACGACGGCAACCGCTACCGCGCCGTGTTCTCCAACCTCGTGGGCAGCACCCGCTCGGCTCCCGTGGAACTCGCCGTCACCCCGGCCCCCGGCCCGTCCCCGAGTACACCCGGCCCGGGCCCTGACCCTGGCCCGGACCCGTCCGGAGGCGGTGACTCCACCGGCGGCAGCGGGTCCACCGATGGCGGCTCCACCAGCGGCTCGGGCGGCGCCGGGAACTCCGGAGGGCCGGGCGGCTCCGCCGGTACCGGCGGTACCGGCGACTTCGGCGGTGGC
>NZ_JBSGUP010000488.1:0-6236 GCF_053607985.1 Streptomyces sp. NPDC055078 | reverse complement strand
GTGCCGCACCGAGGCGGCACCCTGCGGCACCCCGAGGCCCGCCGCCCCACGGGCGAAGCCCATCCCCGGCCCCATCCCCCGGCTCCGTCCCCTCGCCCCCGCCTCCCGCGGCCCCGCCCCGCCCCGCCCCGCCGCGCCCGCCCGGGTGAACCCGTGTGGCGTTCACCCGGAATTCGCGTTGAGGACGCCCGGGGGTGTCAGCCTCGGCCGCGGGGAGACCCACGTATCACCTCGCTGTCGGGAGAAGGACGGGGTACGGGTATGGAGAGTGGGCCGGCGATCTTCGCCGGAACGGCGTTCGCGCTGTTCGGAGGCGGACTGCTGCTGTGGACAGGGGTACGGGTGCTGCACCGGTCACCCGTCGCGTACGGCGTCGGCCCCGGCACGGCCGTCGCTCTCACCACGGGCTTCGGCGTGGTGTCCCTGGCCCTCGGGGTGTGGTGCTTCGGGCGCGTCTGAGCGAGGGGCCCGGACACGGACCAGCCGGGTCCGGGCGGCAGGAACAGTCCGACTCGGGTTACCGTTCGAGTGGCCGTTGCGGGCTTTTGCCGTTTGACACAGGGGCGGGTTGTACCGTCACACTCCGCAGCGGCAGCAGCACCACAGCGGCTCCACAGCAGTGCGCGACCAGCGCCGTACGGCTGTGAAGGCCCACATCGAGCGTCGACCGGAGAGAAGAGCGAAGTTGTCCCCGACCAGCGAGACCGCACAGGGCGGCCGCCGACTCGTCATCGTCGAGTCGCCTGCCAAGGCGAAGACGATCAAGGGTTACCTCGGCCCTGGTTATGTTGTCGAGGCGAGCGTCGGACACATCCGCGACCTCCCGAACGGCGCGGCCGAGGTGCCCGAGAAGTACACCGGTGAGGTGCGCCGCCTCGGTGTCGATGTCGAGCATGACTTCCAGCCGGTCTATGTCGTCAATGCCGACAAGAAGGCCCAGGTCAGGAAGCTCAAAGAGCAGCTCGCCAATTCCGACGAGCTGTATCTCGCCACTGATGAGGACCGTGAGGGCGAGGCCATCGCCTGGCATCTCCTGGAGGTCCTCAAGCCCAAGGTCCCCGTCCACCGGATGGTCTTCCACGAGATCACCAAGGACGCGATCCGCGCGGCCGTGGCCAACCCGCGCGAGCTGAACAAGCGCATGGTCGACGCCCAGGAGACCCGCCGGATCCTCGACCGTCTCTACGGCTACGAGGTCTCGCCGGTCCTGTGGAAGAAGGTCATGCCCCGGCTGTCCGCCGGGCGCGTGCAGTCCGTCGCCACCCGGCTCGTCGTCGAGCGGGAGCGCGAGCGCATCGCGTTCCGCTCCGCCGAGTACTGGGATCTGACCGGCACCTTCTCGACCGGCCGTCCCGGAGACCCCAGCGACCCCTCCACCCTGGTGGCCCGGCTGAACACGGTCGACGGGCGGCGGGTCGCCCAGGGCCGTGACTTCGGCCCGGACGGACAGCTGAAGTCCGGCCAGGTCCTGCATCTGGACGAGGAGAACGCCCGCGCGCTGGCCGCCGCGCTGGAGAGTGCCGCGTACAGCGTGCGCTCGGTCGAGTCGAAGCCGTACCGCCGCTCCCCGTACGCCCCCTTCCGTACGACGACGATGCAGCAGGAAGCGTCGCGCAAGCTGGGCTTCGGGGCCAAGGCCACCATGCAGGTCGCGCAGAAGCTGTACGAGAACGGCTTCATCACCTATATGCGTACGGACTCCACCACGCTGTCCGACACCGCGGTCTCGGCGGCGCGGGCGCAGGTCACGCAGTTGTACGGGGCGAACTATCTGCCGGACAAGCCCCGGGTGTACGCGGGGAAGGTCAAGAACGCGCAGGAGGCGCACGAGGCGATCCGGCCCTCGGGCGACCGTTTCCGCACTCCCGCGGAGACGGGTCTTTCCGGCGACCAGTTCCGGCTCTACGAGCTGATCTGGAAGCGGACGGTCGCCTCCCAGATGAAGGACGCCACCGGTAACTCGGTGACCGTGCGGATCGCCGGGACGGCGAGCGACGGCCGGGACGTGGAGTTCACCGCGTCCGGCAAGACGATCACCTTCCACGGCTTCATGAAGGCGTACGTCGAGGGCGCCGACGACCCGAACGCCGAGCTGGACGACCGTGAGCGCCGGCTGCCGCAGGTCGCGGAGGGCGATGCGCTGGCCGCCGACGAGATCTCGGTCGACGGCCACGCCACCAAGCCGCCCGCCCGCTACACCGAGGCATCGCTGGTCAAGGAGCTGGAGGAGCGCGAGATCGGCCGCCCCTCCACGTACGCCTCGATCATCGGCACCATTCTCGACCGCGGCTATGTCTTCAAGAAGGGGACGGCCCTGGTGCCGTCGTTCCTGAGCTTCGCCGTGGTCAATCTGCTGGAGAAGCACTTCGGCCGGCTCGTCGACTACGACTTCACCGCCAAGATGGAGGACGACCTCGACTGCATCGCGCGGGGCGAGGCACAGTCGGTGCCGTGGCTGAAGCGCTTCTACTTCGGCGAGGGTGCCGAGGGCGCCGCCCAGGGAGCCGCCTCCGCCACGGGCGGCGGCGACGGCGACCACCTCGGCGGGCTCAAGGCCCTGGTCACCGACCTCGGCGCGATCGACGCGCGGGAGATCTCCAGCTTCCCGGTCGGCAGCGGGATCGTGCTGCGCGTCGGCCGGTACGGCCCGTATATCGAGCGCGGTGAGAAGGACTCCGAAGGCCACCAGCGCGCCGATGTGCAGGAGGATCTCGCGCCGGACGAGCTGACCGTCGAGTACGCCGAGGAACTGCTCGCCAAGCCGAGTGGCGACTTCGCGCTGGGCACCGACCCGGGGTCGGGGCACGAGATCATCGCGAAGGACGGGCGTTACGGCCCGTATGTCACCGAAGTCCTCCCTGAGGGCACTCCGAAGACCGGGAAGAACGCCGTCAAACCGCGTACGGCCTCGCTCTTCAAGTCGATGTCGCTGGACACGGTCACGCTGGACGACGCGCTCAAGCTGATGTCGCTGCCCCGGGTCGTCGGCACCGACGCCGAGGGTGTGGAGATCACCGCGCAGAACGGCCGGTACGGCCCGTATCTCAAGAAGGGCACCGACTCGCGCTCGCTGGAGTCCGAGGACCAGCTCTTCAGCATCACCCTGGAGCAGGCCCTCGCGATCTACGCCCAGCCCAAGCAGCGCGGACGGGCCGCCGCCAAGCCGCCGCTGAAGGAACTGGGCACCGACCCGGTGAGCGAGCGGCCCGTGGTGGTCAAGGACGGGCGTTTTGGCCCGTATGTCACCGACGGCGAGACGAACGCGACCCTGCGGACCGGTGACAGCGTCGAGGAGATCACGCCGGAGCGCGGCTACGAGCTGCTCGCCGAGAAGCGTGCCAAGGCGCCCGCCAAGAAGAAGACGGCGAAGAAGGCCCCGGCGAAGAAGGCGGCGCCGGCCAAGAAGGCCGCACCCGCGAAGAAGGCGGCGGCGAAGAAGACCACAGCCAAGAAGGCCGCACCCGCCAAGAAGACGGCGGCGAAGTCCTCGGCAGCGTCCTCGGACGAGTAGCGCGCCCTCAGTTCTCTGAGGACCTCGGATACGCACCCTTCGCATCCCGCTCACAAAACGTCCGTATGTTCGGGCGGTACCGCCGGTGAGCGGTTGGCTCCGGATAGGCTGGGCGAATGACGCGATCCGAGCAGCCAGCCGAGCAGCCGGTGGTCGTGAGCACCGTCCCAGAGACTGTCTCAGGCACCGGCGGTTCCGACGACTCCGACGCACTCGCCGCGGATTCCCGGCGGCGGGCGCTGCGCTCCCTGCTGCGGGTCCCGTCGCTCCGTAGGCTCTGGCACGCGCATGTCACGGGATCCGTCGGGGACGCCATCGGCGTCTTCGTGCTGCTGCTGCTCACGCTGCAGGCGGCGGTGGTGGAGGGAACGTTCGGCGACGGATATCGCGGCGCCGCCTTCTCCGTGGCCGCCGTGCTGGGCACGCGCGTGTTCGCGACACTGCTCTTCGGGGCCGTACTGCTCGGTCCACTGACCACGCTCGTCGCGTCCAAGGGCCCGCTCGACCGGCGCTGGACCATGATCGGCGCGGACGGCGTACGGCTGGCCCTCCTCGTCGTGGCACCCCTGTGGCTGGACTGGACCCCCGCCAACGCGGCCCTCATGCTGCTGATCACGGTCTTCGTCGCCGGGGCCGCCGAGCGCTTCTGGACGGTCGCCCGCGACGGCGCCGCCCCCGCGCTGCTGCCCGCCCCGCCGCTGGAGGGTTCGGCGGTACGCCCGCTGCCCGACCACCTCGACGCGCTGCGCAGGCTCTGGCTGCGGACCGGATTCGCGGCCATCCCGGTCGGGGCTGCCGTCCTGCTCGTCGCCACGCTGATCGGCGATCTGCTCGGCACCGGCATCGAGTGGTTCTCGCTGCACCAGGCCGCACTGGGGTCGTATGTGGCGGCCGGTCTCTTCGCCGCCTCCGTTTCGGTGCTGTACTTCGTCGAACTGCCCGGTTCCCAGACCCCCCGGCCGCGCTCGCCGCTCGAAGGACTGCGCCGCCCGGCCGCCGCGGGCGGCGGCGCGGACAAGGGGCGTACGGGGGCCGTACCGCTGTTCGTCCTCGGCTGTGCGTCGGTCGCGGGCGCGATCTCGGCGGCCGTCGCCGTCGCCGTACTGCACGCCGCCGACCTCGGTGGCGGGCCCGCCGCCTTCGCGCTGCTCGTCCTCGCCCTGACCGGCGGCACGGCGCTCGGTATCCGGGGCGCCGAGTCCGTACTGCCCACTCTGTCCCGCCGCCGGCTGCTGGCCCTCGCCCTCGCGGTCACCGGGGTCGCGCTGCTCGCGACGGGCCTGGTGCCGGACACGGCGACCGTGCTGTTCATCGCGCTGCTCGCCGGACTCGCCGCCGGGGTCGCCGCGAGCACCGGGCACGCCCTCATCGACCAGGAGTCGGAGGAGCCCCGGCGGCCCCGGATGACCGCGCACCTCCAGGCCGCCGTCCGCGTCGCCATCGGGCTCGGCGCGATCGCCGCACCGCTGCTCGCCGCCGCGATCGGGCCGCACCGGCTCGCCGGTGAGGACTTCGTCTTCGCGCACGGCGGCGCGGCCTTCACCCTGATGCTGGTGGGCGCGCTCCTGCTGCCCGTCGCCGCGCTCGTCCTCGCCAAGACGGACGACCGGTCCGGTGTGCCGCTGCGGCGCGACCTGGGCGACGCGCTGCGCCGGGGCGCCGACCCGGCGCAGGCCCCCGCCCCCACCGGGTTCTTCATCGCCATGGAGGGCGGCGACGGAGCCGGGAAGTCCACTCAGGTCGAGGCGATCGCGGAGTGGATCCGGGCCAAGGGCCACGAGGTCGTCGTCACCCGTGAACCGGGCGCCACCCCCGTCGGCAAGCGGCTGCGGTCGATCCTGCTGGATGTGTCGTCGGCGGGTCTGTCCAACCGCGCGGAGGCCCTGCTGTACGCGGCCGACCGCGCCGAGCACGTCGGTTCGGTCGTACGGCCCGCTCTGGAGCGGGGGGCGATCGTGATCTCCGACCGTTACATCGACTCCTCGGTCGCCTACCAGGGCGCGGGCCGCGATCTGTCGCCGACCGAGATCGCCCGGATCTCGCGCTGGGCGACGGACGGCCTCGTACCGCATCTGACGGTCCTGCTGGACGTCCCGCCGGAGACCGCGCGCGAGCGTTTCACCGAGGCACCGGACCGGCTGGAGTCGGAGCCCGCCGAGTTCCACCAGCGGGTGCGCGCGGGCTTCCTGACCCTCGCGGCGGGCGACCCCGGACGCTATCTGGTCGTGGACGCGGGCCAGGACCCCGAGGCCGTCACCACGGTCGTACGCCACCGGCTGGATCGGTTGCTTCCGCTCTCCGAGGCCGAGGTGCGGGCGCAGGAGGAGGCCCGGCGCAAGGCCGAGGAGGAGATCCGGCGCAAGGCGGAGGAAGAGGCCGCGCGCAAGGCCGAGGAGGAGCGCCTGGCGCGCGAGCGGGAGGAACAGCTCGCCAAGCTCCGTGCCGAGGAGGAGGCCCGCCGCAAGGCCGAGGAGGAGGCCGCGCGGCAGCGCGAGGCCGAACGGCAGGCGGAGGAGGCCCGTCAGCGGGCGGAGGAGGCCAGGCGGCTCGCCGAGGAGGAGCGGCGCAAGCGCGAGGCGGAGGAGAAGGCACGCCGGGACGAGCAGGAGCGGTTGCGCAAGCTCGCGGAGGAGCAGGCCAGGCTGCGGGCCGAGGCGGAGGAACGCCGGCTGGAGAAGCAGCGCAAGGCCGAGGAGGCGCTGCTGCGGGCCGAGGAGGCCCGGCG
>NZ_JBSGUP010000487.1:0-6243 GCF_053607985.1 Streptomyces sp. NPDC055078 | reverse complement strand
GTCCGACGGCCTGCCCGAACTGCGCGAGTGGTTCGCCCGGGGCCTGGGCGCCACCCGCACCGCCGCCGACGTACTGATCACGGCGGGCGGCCAGTCCGCGCTGACCACCGCCCTGCGCGCGCTCGCACCGCCCGGCGCACCCGTCCTGGTCGAGTCGCCCACCTACCCCGGCATGCTCGCCATCGCCCGCGCGGCGGGGCTGCGGCCCGTTCCCGTCCCCCTGGACGCCCAAGGGGTCCGTACGGAACACCTCGCCGCCGCCTTCCGGGCAACCGGCGCCCGGCTGTTCGTCTGCCAGCCGCTGTTCCACAATCCGACCGGCACCGTCCTCGCGCCCGAGCGCCGCCCCGAGGTGCTGCGTATCGCCCTGGAGGCCGGGGCGTTCGTCGTGGAGGACGACTTCGCGCGCCGGCTGGTCCACGAGGACGCCGGGCCGCTGCCGAGCCCGCTCGCATCGAACGACCCGGACGGTGTCGTCGTCCATGTCGGCTCACTGACCAAGGTGACCTCACCCAGCCTGCGGGTGGGCGCCCTCGCGGCGCGAGGGCCCGTCCTGGAGCGGCTGCGCGCCATCCATGTGGTCGACAACTTCTTTGTGCCGCGCCCTCTTCAGGAGGCCGCGCTCGAACTGGTCGGCGCCCCCGCGTGGCACCGCCATCTGCGGACCGTGTCGGCCGAGCTGAGGGCCCGCCGCGACATCCTGGCCACCGCCCTGCGGCACCGGCTGCCGGAACTGTCCCTTCCGTACGTCCCTTCGGGCGGCCAGCATCTGTGGCTGCGGCTGCCCGACGGCACCGACGAGGCCGCCCTGCTCGCCGCGGCCCTGCGCGCGGGCGTCGCCCCGGCCCCCGGCCGCCCCTACTTCTGCGCGGAACCCCCGGCCGCGTACGTACGGCTCAGCTTCTCCGGGGTGGCGGGCGCCGCGAAGATCGAGGAGGGCGCCCGGCGGCTCCGCCTGGCCTGCGACGAAATACGGCGCTGAACGCTGCGGACCTCCGCCGACCGCCGCCGACCTCCGCCGAACGCTCTCCGCGCCGGGAGTCCCACGGTCCGTGCGCGCGTGACGAAGCTCGCGTCCGCACTGGCCGGACTGCGGCGATCTGTCCACTTGACCAGTGCGGCTCACCCCGCCCACCATCACGCCATGAGTGTTCGGATCACGCTGGTGGCTGCCGCTCGCAGCTCGTCAATGCTCGCCGAGCGCTTCGACGACGACCGGACGTCCCTCGATCAGACCGGCTGGTACGAGGTCCAGCTCGCCGCACACGCCCTCGTCCCCCTCAACGCCGCCGAGCTGCGGTACTGCTCACCCACCGTCCGCAGCCGCGCCACCGCCCAGGCCCTCGGCTACGCGCCGATGGCCCAGCCCGCCCTGCGCGACTGTGACATGGGGCGCTGGCGCGGCTTCACCCTCGCCGAGGTGACCGCCCTCGAACCCGACGCCGTCGACGCCTGGCTCGCCGACCCGCGCTCCGCGCCCCACGGCGGGGAGTCCCTGCTGGCGTTCATCGGGCGCATAGGGGGCTGGCTCGACACCCGTCCCTCGGCGGAAGGCGGGTCCATCGTCGCGGTCGCCGAGCCCTCGGTCGTCCGGGCGGCGCTGGTGTATGTGCTCCGGGCGCCGCCGTTCTCGTACTGGCATGTGGATGTCCGCCCGCTGTCGACCCTGATCCTGACCGGCCGGTCGGGGTTCTGGAACATCCGCCTCCAGACGGCTCCCTGAGTTCCGTGACGGCTCCCTGACGACCTCCCGGCGCCCGGTCCCGCTCGACGGCCCCCGTCACCCCGGTTCGGCGGTTCCCCGCGCCGTCGCGGAACTCTTCGTACGGCGGTGGGCCGCGACCCGTTCGCGTGTGGCACACCGCCGTGAGCAGTAGCGGCGCACCGGCCCACTGCCCTGGGTGAGGAAGACATTTCCGCAGGTGGGCGAGGCGCAGACACCTCCTGGCGGGCGCTGCCGGTCCCAGATCAGGACGGTGAGCGCCAGACAGGACGAGGCGAGCAGCCACTCGCCCCAGGGGGCGTCGTCCCGGCCGTCGAGATGGGGGTGCCAGGGGGAGTCGCCGTGGTGGGAGGTGAGCCGCAGGGGCCCGGCGGTCTCGCCCAGCAGCCGGTTCAGGGCGGTGGCGGCCTCGGCGACGTCCCCGGCGGCGAAGACCCCGCGCAGCCGGCGGGCGACGGTCCGCATCTCCGCCATGTCCCGCTCCGACAGCCCGGCCGACCCGCTCTCCCCGTGCTCACGCAGCAGCGCGGCGATCGCGCCGGCCGTCGCGCTCTCCACCGCCAGGGCGTTGACCAGGTCCGCCGTCCGCCGGGCGACCGCCTGTACCGAATGCCGGGCGGACCACGCGTCGTTCGTCCACTCGTTCATGGTCACCACGGGTTCAATGTAACGCATTTGGCACAGGTTTGAGTTACTTGCGTAACGTGCCCGGCATGCCGAAGCGTTACGGATTGTGGAGCTATACGGCCGGGGCGGCAGCCGCCCGCACCGGAGACGCGATGTCGGGCCCGGCCCTGCTGCTGGCGGGTCTCGCCGTCACCGGCTCGGCCGTCTCCGCGTCGTCGCTGCTGGCCGGTGCCACGGTCGCGGCGGCGGTCGGGGGACCCGTCGTCGGCGTACTGCTCGATCGTTCCCCCCGCCCCGGACGGCTGCTCGCGGCGGCCCTCGTCGGCTACGTCCTGGCGCTCGCTCTCGTCCTCGCCGTACTCGGCCGGGTGCCGCTCGCCCTCACCGTCCTGATCGCGGTCTTCGGGGGCCTGCTCGGCCCGGCCCTGGCGGGCGGCTGGACCTCCCAGCTGCCGAGGGTCGTCCCGCCCGGTGCGCTGCCCCGGGCCAACGCCCTCGACGCGATGACCTTCAACGCCGCCGGTCTGGTGGGCCCCGCACTCGCCGGCACCACCGCGCAGCTCGCGGGCGCGCGCACCGGGGTCGTCGTATCCGTCGTCCTCGTCTGTCTCGCCGTCCCCGTCGCGCTCGCCCTGCCGCCACGCGGAACCCGGGGGCGCGAGCACCCCGGCGGCGACCGGCCCGAGCGTGAGCACCCTCCCGGCGGTGGGCCTGAGCGGGCGGACCCGGGCGGCCTGGGACGTACGGGTTCGGGGGGCGCGGGCGGTCCGGAGCGGGCGCACCGTATGCCGCCCGTGGGCGGCACTCCGTCCGTACGCGCCGAACTCGCCGCCGGATTCCGCGCACTCCTCCGCTCCCGGCCACTGGCGCGCGCGACGGCCGCCACCGTGATCACCTGCACGGCCGACGGGATATTCGTCGCCTGCGCGCCCCTGCTGGGGGAGCGGACCCTCGGCGGCGCGGGCCAGGGAACGATCCTGCTCTCCGGAGTCGCCGTCGTCGCGCTGGCGGCGAACGCACTGCTCGCCCGCCGCCCCGGACTGCTGCGCCCGGACACGGTCATCGGGTGGAGCGCCGTCCTCCTCATGGCGGGGACCGTGCTCGCCTCGGCCGCCGCCACCGGGCGGCCCGCCCTGCTCATCGCTGCCGTCATCGTCCTCGGCATCGGCGAGGGACCCCAGCTCACGGCCCTCTTCGCGATCCGCCACCGGGAGTCCCCCGCACGGCTGCGGGGCCAGATCTTCACCACGGGCGCAAGCCTCAAACTCACCGGCTTCGCCATCGGCGCGGGCGCCGCCGGGCCCCTCGCCACATGGTCGCTGCCGGGTGCGCTGCTGACCGCGGCGGGGGTCCAGTCGCTGGCGGCCCTGGTCTGCGTCCGCCGGTCGCGCGGACGCGACGGCGGGGAGGCCGGGTCATTCCGTGACGACGGGGAGGCGGCACCGTCTCGTACGGAGGCCGGACCCTCCCGTACGGAAGCCGGACCCTCCCGTACGGAGAAGACCGCAGGCCGTACCCCATGGACACGGCGGTGGCGGAGAGGGAGAGCGGGAGCGGACCCCGATGGGGCAGGGCCCTTTCGAGGGGGCGGCGCCCACGGGATATCTTGATGTCGAGCAATGTTGCAGACGTGGAGCGGAGCACCCGGTGACTGACTCGACCATCATTTATACGCACACCGACGAGGCCCCAGCCCTGGCCACACATTCGTTCCTGCCGGTGGTCGAGGCGTATGCCTCGATGGCGGGGGTCACGGTCGAGAGCCGTGACATCTCTCTGGCGGGGCGGGTCATCGCCGTCTTCCCCGAGTACCTCGAAGAGAGCCAGCGCATCGACGACGCACTCGCCGAGCTGGGCGAGCTGGCGAAGACTCCCGGCGCGAACATCATCAAGCTGCCGAACGTCTCGGCGTCGATTCCCCAGCTCAAGGCGGCCATCGCCGAGCTGCAGCAGCAGGGCTACGCGCTGCCGGACTACCCGGACGACCCGAAGAGCGACGAGGACAGGGACGTCCGCGCCCGTTACGACAAGATCAAGGGCAGCGCCGTCAACCCGGTGCTGCGCGAGGGCAACTCCGACCGCCGCGCCCCCGCGTCGGTCAAGAACTACGCCAAGGCCCACCCGCACCGGATGGGCGCCTGGACGGCTGAGTCGAAGACCAATGTCGCGCACATGGACGCCGACGACTTCCGCTCCACCGAGAAGTCCGCCGTCATCGCCGACGCCGGCTCCCTGCGTATCGAGCTGGCGGGCGACGACGGCACCACGACCGTGCTGCGCGAGTCCGTACCGGTGCTCGCGGGCGAGGTCGTGGACGCGTCCGTCATGCGGGTCGCGCCCCTCCGTGAGTTCCTCGCCGCGCAGGTCGCCCGCGCCAAGGCCGAGGGCGTGCTGTTCTCGGTGCATCTGAAGGCCACGATGATGAAGGTCTCCGACCCGATCGTCTTCGGCCATGTGGTCCGCGTCTTCTTCCCGAAGACGTTCGCCGAGCACGGTGAGACGCTCGCCGCGGCCGGTCTGAGCCCGAACGACGGGCTCGGTGGCATCCTCAACGGCCTGGAGTCGCTGCCCGAGGGCGCGACGATCAAGGAGTCCTTCGACGCCGAGCTGGCCGAAGGACCGGCGCTCGCCATGGTCGACTCCGACCGGGGCATCACCAACCTCCATGTCCCGAGCGATGTCATCGTCGATGCCTCCATGCCCGCGATGATCCGCACGTCCGGCCATATGTGGGGCCCGGACGGCGAGGAGGCCGACACGCTCGCCGTCCTTCCCGACAGCAGCTACGCCGGTGTCTACCAGGTCGTCATCGACGACTGCCGTGCGCACGGCGCCTACGACCCCGCCACCATGGGCTCCGTGCCCAACGTCGGTCTGATGGCGCAGAAGGCCGAGGAGTACGGCAGCCACGACAAGACCTTCGAGATCCCCGCCACGGGCACGGTGCGCGTCGTCGACGCCTCGGGCGCGGTGGTCCTGGAGCAGACCGTCGGTGCCGGCGACATCTTCCGGATGTGCCAGACCAAGGACCTGCCGATCCGGGACTGGGTCAAGCTCGCCGTCACCCGCGCCCGCGCGACCGGCGACCCGGCCGTTTTCTGGCTCGACGAGGGCCGCGCGCACGACGCCAACCTCATCGCGAAGGTGAAGGCGTATCTGCCCGAGCACGACACCGAGGGCCTGCGGATCGAGATCATGTCGCCGGTCGAGGCCACCGCGTTCTCGCTGGAGCGCATCCGCCGCGGCGAGGACACGATCTCGGTCACCGGCAACGTCCTGCGGGACTATCTGACCGACCTCTTCCCCATCCTTGAGCTGGGCACGAGCGCGAAGATGCTCTCCGTCGTCCCGCTGATGAACGGCGGCGGTCTGTTCGAGACCGGTGCCGGTGGCTCCGCCCCCAAGCACGTCCAGCAGCTCGTCAAGGAGAACTACCTGCGCTGGGACAGCCTGGGCGAGTTCCTCGCGCTGGCCGTCAGCTTCGAGCATCTCGCGCAGACCACGGACAACGCCCGTGCGCAGGTCCTCGCCGACACCCTCGACCGCGCGACCGGCACCTTCCTCAACGAGGACAAGTCGCCGAGCCGCCGCCTCGGGGGCATCGACAACCGTGGCAGCCACTTCTACCTCGCCCTCTACTGGGCGCAGGAGCTGGCGCGGCAGACCGAGGACGCACAGCTGGCGGAGTCCTTCGGGGCGCTCGCCAAGACGCTGGCCGAGCAGGAGCGGACCATCGTGGACGAGCTGATCGCGGTACAGGGCTCGCCCGTCGACATCGGCGGCTACTACCAGCCCGACCCGGCGAAGGCATCGGCCGTCATGCGCCCGTCGGCGACCTTCAACCAGGCGCTCGCGACCCTGGGCTGATCCCCGGACCCGCCCGCCCGTGCCCC
>NZ_JBSGUP010000486.1:0-6256 GCF_053607985.1 Streptomyces sp. NPDC055078 | reverse complement strand
CAAGGGCTACCGGACCCTGCTGGAGCGGGACGACATCGACGCGGTGTATGTCCCGCTCCCGCCCGCGCTGCACTTCGAGCAGGTCGCCGAGGCGCTGCGGGCGGGCAAGCACGTGCTGTGCGAGAAGCCGCTGTGCACGACACACGCCGAGGCGGCCGAGCTGATGGGACTGGCGCGGCGGCACCGCCGGATCCTGGCCGAGAACTTTATGTTCCTGCACCACTCCCAGCACACCGGGGTCCGGTCGCTGCTCGACAAGGGGGCCATCGGCGAGCTTGAGGTGGTGTCCGGCTCGTTCGGCGTACCGCCGCTGGACCCGGCGGGATTCCGCTACTCCCCCTCACTCGGCGGCGGCGCGCTGCTGGATGTGGGCGTCTATCCGCTGCGTACGGCGCAGCTGTATCTGTCCGGCGTACCGGAGGTACTGGCCGCCACGCTGCGGGTGGACGACACCACCGGGGTGGATGTGGCCGGGACCGCGCTGCTGTGCGCACCCGACGGCGTCGCGGCACAGCTCGACTTCGGCTTCCGCCACTCGTACCGGTCGAGTTATGCCCTGTGGGGCAGCGAGGGCCGGATCTCGGTGGAGCGGGCGTTCACCCCGCCGGAGCAGCTGAAGCCGGTGGTCCGGCTCCAGCAGCAGGACCGGCTGACCGAGCTGGCGATGCCCGCGGACCACCAGGTGCGCAACGCGCTGGACGCGTTCACCGCTGCCGTCGCCGCCGGGGCGGACGGTCCGGTCGGCGAGGCCGAATCGCTGCTCCAGGCCAGGCTCGTCGAGGACGTCCGAAGGGTCGCCAGGATCATCACCGGATGATCCGCCTCTCTTTCCTCCTCGCATTTCTCCGGCCATTTCTCCGGTCATTCATTCCGTCGTTTCTCCGGCCATTTCTCCGGTCGTTTATCCGGTCATTTCTCCGGCGATGGACATGATGTACTGGCCGTAACTCGATCCGCCGATCTCCTCGCCCAGCCGGTGGCACGCTTCGGCGTCGATGAATCCCATCCGCAGGGCGACTTCCTCGATGCACGCGATACGGACTCCCTGGCGTTCTTCGAGCGTTCCCACATACAGGCTGGCCTGGAGCAGGGATTCCGGTGTGCCCGTGTCGAGCCAGGCGAATCCGCGGCCCAGATCGACCAGTCTGGCCTCCCCCTGCTCGACATAGACCCGGTTCACATCGGTGATCTCCAGCTCGCCCCTGGCCGACGGCGCGATGTTCTTGGCGATGTTGACCGCCCTGTTGTCGTAGAAGTAGAGACCTGTGATGGCCCGGTTGGACCGCGGCCGTTCGGGCTTCTCCTCGATCGAGACGGGCTTCCCCGCTTCGTCCGCCTCCCCGACCCCGTACCGGTGCGGGTCGTGCACCGGGTAGCCGAAGAGAACGCAGCCCCGCACGTCCTGGGCTTCCGCCGCCAGCACATCGGAGAACCGGGGGCCGTGGAAGATGTTGTCGCCCAGGATCAGCGCGACCGGGTCGGCGCCGACGTGGTCGGCCCCTATGAGCAGCGCCTCGGCGATACCGGCCGGCTGGAACTGCTCCGCGTAGCTGATGTCCATGCCGAGCTGGGACCCGTCGCCGAGGAGGGTGCGGAACCTCGGCAGGTCATGGGGCGTCGTGATGACGAGGACGTCCCTGATGTTCGCGAGCATGAGAACCGAAAGCGGATAGTAGATCATCGGCTTTCCGCCGACCGGAAGTAATTGCTTGGAAACCGCGCGCGTAATCGGATAAAGCCTGCCTCCGGCCCCACCGGCCAGCACAATGCCTTTCACCAGAACCCACCCCCAGAACGGAACGGCCTGAACGAATTCCAGGCTCCTGTTCCCGGACGGAACAGTGTGTCCGAGGCGCCTCGCAGCCACCTCAAGGGTCGCTCGCGTCCCGGGGAGTCCGGTCACGCCTACCGCGGCGGTTCCTAACCCCGGTACTCCTCCAGCAGCCGCAGCCACACCTCGCTGATCGTCGGATACGCCGGGACCGCGTGCCACAGCCGGTCGATGGGCACCTCGCCGACGACGGCGACGGTCGCCGAGTGGAGGAGTTCGCCGACGCCCGGACCGACGAAGGTGACGCCGAGGAGGATCTCCCGGTCCAGATCGACGACCATCCGGGCGCGGCCCCGGTAGCCGTCGCCGTACAGGCCCGCGCCCGCGGCGGAGGAGATGTCCTGGTCGACGGCACGGACGCGGTGGCCGGCGGCCTCCGCCTCGGCGAGGGAGAGGCCGACGGCGGCGGCCTCCGGGTCGGTGAAGACGACCTGGGGGACGGCCGCGAGGTCGGCGGTGGCCGCGTGCGCGCCCCAGCGGTCGGTCTCCAGGAGGGGGACGCGGCGGGCCCTGGCGGCGATGGCGGCACCGGCGATCCGGGCCTGGTACTTGCCCTGGTGGGTGAGGAGGGCGCGGTGGTTCACATCGCCCACGGCGTACAGCCAGTCGACGCCCGGGACCCGGCAGCTGTCGTCGACCGGCAGCCAGGCACCCGGCTCCAGGCCCACGGTGTCCAGGCCGAGGTCCTCGGTGCGCGGGGCCCGGCCCGTGGCGAAGAGGACCTCGTCGGCCTCGACGCGCTCACCGCCGCCCAGCTCCAGCGTCACGGGGCCGGTGCCGCCCGCGCGGTCCACGGAGACGACCGAGGTGTTCAGCCGGAGGTCGGCGCCCGCCTCGGTCAGCGCGTCGGCGACCTGCTCGCCGACGAAGCTCTCCATCCGGGGCAGCAGTCCGTCTCCCCGCACCAGCAGGGTGACCTGCGAGCCCAGCGCCTGCCAGGCGGTGGCCATCTCCACACCGACCACTCCCCCGCCGACGACCGCGAGCCGCCCGGGCACCGCCTGGGCGCTGGTGGCCTCGCGGCTGGTCCACGCCTTGGCACCGGCCAGCCCCGGCAGATCGGGCAGGACCGCGCGGCTGCCGGTGCACACGGCCACCGCGTGCCGGGCAGTCAGGACATGGTGCTCGCCCTTCGGCCCGTCGACTTCGACCCGCTTCGGCCCCTGCAGTCTCCCCCTGCCCCGGTAGAGGCGGGCGCCTGTCGAATCCAGCCAGCGGACCTGTCCGTCGTCCTTCCAGTGGGAGGCGTACGCGTCACGGTGGGCCAGCACGGCCTCGGCGTCGAGCGGGCCCTGGACCGACTGGCGCAGCCCGGGGACGCGGCGTGCCTCCGCGCGGGCGATCACCGGCCGCAGCAGGGCCTTGCTGGGCATACAGGCCCAGTACGAACACTCGCCGCCGACGAGTTCACTCTCCACGACCGCGACACTCAGGCCCGCGGCCCGTACCCGGTCCGCCACGTTCTCCCCGGTGGGGCCGGCGCCCAGCACCACGACGTCGTACTCAGAAGCATCTGCATCCATCATGGGAACAGTCTGGTCCCGGGTGTGCCGACTGGCCACAGGGGCAGGGGCAGGAGCGAGGGCAGGAATAGCCCGGCCCCGGGCACGGTTGTCGGGGGCGAGTCACCGGACATCCGGACATATGGGAGAGGTAGCACGCCATGAGCACTGTTGAGCTCACGAAAGAGAACTTTGATCAGGTCGTTTCCGACAATGACTTCGTTCTGATCGATTTCTGGGCTTCGTGGTGCGGCCCCTGCCGGCAGTTCGCCCCTGTCTACGAGGGGGCGGCCGAGCGCCACCCCGACCTGGTCTTCGCGAAGGTCGACACGGAGGCACAGCAGGAGCTCGCCGCCGCGTTCGAGATCCAGTCGATCCCGACGCTGATGATCGTCCGCGAGAACGTCGCGGTGTTCGCCCAGCCCGGCGCGCTGCCCGAGGCCGCGCTGGAGGATGTGATCGGCCAGGCGCGCGCGCTGGACATGGACGAGGTGCGCCAGTCCATCAAGTCAGCCGAGGCCGCGGCGACGAACGGTGAGGGCCCGCAGCAGGGCTGACGCTCACTCCCGATGGCCCCCGCAGGTGCGGGGGCCGTCCGCGTCAGCGGGCGCCGTCCACGTCAGAGGGCAGCCGGATCGACCACCCGGGCCGTCAGTCCGTAGTCCAGTTCGGCGCCGTCGACCAGGAGCGCCTCGACGGTACGGGTCACGGGGTCGATATCGGCCACCATCCCCTCGCCCGCGAAGCGGGGGTAGCCGGAAGCACCCGTCTCTCCCGTGGCCGCCACGACGGCCGAGCGGATGACGGAGTCTCCCAGAAAGGCCGTGTCACGGCCCGCCACATGCTCGGGCACCAGCAGGATCTCGAAGCGCTGCGGGTCACGGTTCATGCGACCGACGCTAGAGCGGGGCGGGGCCCGGCGCACACCCGGCCGCACACCCGCACACCGCACACCCGCCCGGCCTCGGGCCCGCCGCACACCCGCCCGGAGCCGGCGGGACTCGGGCCGGCCGGACTCGGGCCCGCCGGTCCCGGGCCGACCGCGCTAGCTGGACTCGCGACCCACCACTCGCGCCCCCATCAGATCGTCCGGCTCCGGCTCCGGCTCCGCGTCGGGATCGCGGACCGCGCGGTCGACGAGTTCGGCCAGCCGCCGCCCGGTCACCATGTCGATATGGACGGTGCTCAGCCGGGGCCGCAGCAGTCTGCCCAGCAGAGAATCGTCCGCGCCGATCACGGCGGTGTCGCGCGGGATACCGATTCCTGCGTCCTGGAGGGCGCGCATCAGCAGCATGGCGTAGTCGTCGTTGTACGTGTATACGCCATCGAGTCCGAGTCGCCGCCAGTTCCCGGCGAGGGCGCCCGCCGACTCCTCGTCGTACGCCAGGGGCAGTGGCTCGATCCGTGCGCCGCTGCCCGCCGCCGCCCGGCGGGCGCCCTCGATCCGGGGTCCTGAGAAGCCCTCCAGACCCGGCTCCCTCGGCATGACGACCCCGATGGCACGCCGGCCGCGCTCCACCAGGTGGGTGATCGCGCGGTGGCCGACCACGCTCTGGTCCATGACGAGGGAGTGCGCCCCGTCCACCTGCCCGGAACCGAGCGTGATGACCGCTTTCGCACCGGAGCGTTTGAGCACACCGACGCCGTGCGGAGTGAGGCCGACCTCGCCGAGGGAGACGACCGCGACGGGACGCAGTTCGGCCCAGGCGCGGGCGGCCTCGTCGCCGTCGAGGCCCAGGCTGCCGTACTGGACGACGGTGTAGTCGAGCGCGCGTAACGCCCACTGGAGTTCCTGGAGGAACCGGTGGTGGAGCGGGCCCATGGGAAAGGCGGCGGTGGGCAGCAGGACCATACGGGAGTGCCCGGCGCGCAGGCTGCGGGCGGCGGCGTGCGGCACATAGCCCAGTTCCTCGGCCGCCTCGCGGACCCGGCGGCGGGTCGGCTCGCTGATGCGGACGGCGGCGGTGTTGTTGAGTACGTACGAGACGGTCGCCCGGGATACCCCCGCCAACCGGGCGACATCGGCGCTGGTGGGAACGGACCGCGCCGCGGACTGTCTGGGTGTCTGGCTCATCGCCCTGGCCATGTTTCCAGAACTCTCCTGCGGATCGGCCGGTGGATGGCCTGATTCGGGCCCGTCCCGGCGTGATCCGGACGGCCCCGCCCGCCGAGGCCCTACCGTGGGGCCGTGACGATCTTTCCCGGCGCCCCCGGCGCCCCCGGTCCCGCCCGCTCCCCCGGTGCCCCGGGCGCCGGGGAATCCCCCGGCCGCGGCGGCCCCTCGGCCACCGCCGAGGCCGACCCCGCCGCCGTCGGCCCGGTGCGGACCTCGTACGCCCCGGACCGCGACGGAGATCCCGACCCGGGCGAGATCGTCTGGACGTGGGTCCCCTACGACGAGAACGACGGGCGCGGCAAGGACCGCCCGGTGCTGGTCGTGGCCCGTGAGGAGAGCGGCACCGTGCTGGCCGTACAGCTGTCCAGCAAGCGCCACGACCGGGACCACGAGTGGGTGCCGATCGGGGCGGGTGCCTGGGACCGGGAGGGACGGGAGTCCTGGGTCGATCTGGACCGGGTGCTGCGGGTGCACGACGACGGCATGCGACGTGAGGCGTGCGCGCTGGACCGGCCGCGGTTCGACGCGGTCGTCCGGCGGCTGCGGGAGCGCTACGGCTGGGAGTGAGCGGGCACTGCCGCACGGCCGGGACCCGATCGGCCAGGACCCGATCCGGCAGGGACCCGATCGGCCGCACGGGGTGTCCGGCCGGCCGGTCCGGCCCTCGCGGCGGCCGGCCGACGAACGGAAGCGCGGGCGGGCACGGCGGCGGGGACGGTTCATGGCCTGCGGAGGACCCCGCGGCCGGCCCTCCCCGGGCGCCGGGCCGGTGCGCGCCGCCGACGCCCCCCGCCGTTGGCGCACCCT
>NZ_JBSGUP010000485.1:0-6260 GCF_053607985.1 Streptomyces sp. NPDC055078 | reverse complement strand
CTGTGCTGCCGGGGCGTACGTCTTTGCATCACCCCTTAGGGAGGTCCTTCGGGTGCGCTTGGGGGTGCTGACCACGACCCGGGGCGAGGAACGGGCATGAAGCGTTCATAAGCTTGCGTTTTCGAAGCATCACGGACCATTTTCGGAGGACAGCTGTGGGACGACTCTTCGGCACGGACGGCGTGCGCGGTGTCGCCAACGCGGATCTGACGGCGGAGCTGGCGCTCGGTCTCTCGGTCGCCGCGGCGCATGTGCTCGCCGAGGCGGGAACCTTTGAAGGGCATCGGCCGACCGCCGTGGTCGGGCGGGATCCGCGTGCGTCGGGAGAGTTTCTGGAGGCCGCCGTCGTGGCGGGCCTCGCGAGCGCGGGCGTGGACGTCCTGCGCGTCGGTGTGCTGCCCACCCCCGCGGTGGCGTATCTCACCGGCGCGCTCGGCGCCGACCTCGGCGTGATGCTCTCGGCCAGCCACAACGCCATGCCGGACAACGGCGTCAAATTCTTCGCGCGCGGCGGGCACAAGCTCGCCGACGAGCTGGAGGACCGGATCGAGACGATCTACGAGCAGCACCGCACGGGTGCGCCGTGGGAGCGGCCGACCGGGGCCGGCGTCGGGCGGGTCAGCGACTACGACGAGGGCTTCGACAAGTACGTCGCGCATCTCATCGCCGTACTGCCGAACCGCCTCGACGGGCTGAAGGTCGTCCTGGACGAGGCGCACGGCGCGGCGGCGCGGGTGTCGCCCGAGGCGTTCGCACGGGCCGGGGCCGAGGTCGTCACCATCGGCGCGGCGCCGGACGGGCTCAACATCAACGAGGGGTGCGGATCGACCCACCTCGGGCTGCTCAAGGCCGCCGTGATCGAGCAGGGCGCGGACTTCGGCATCGCCCACGACGGTGACGCGGACCGCTGCCTCGCCGTCGACGCCACGGGCGCGGAGGTCGACGGCGACCAGATCCTCGCCGTACTGGCGCTCGCGATGCGCGAGGCGGGGACGCTGCGCGGGAACACCGTGGTCGCCACCGTCATGTCCAACCTCGGCTTCAAGCTCGCGATGGAGCGGGAGGGTCTTGAGCTGGTGCAGACCGCGGTCGGCGACCGGTATGTCCTGGAGTCGATGAAGCAGCACGGGTACGCGCTCGGCGGCGAGCAGTCCGGGCATGTGATCGTGCTCGACCACGCCACCACCGGCGACGGCACCCTCACCGGCCTGATGCTCGCCGCCCGGGTGGCCGCGACGGGCCGCTCGCTGGCCGAGCTGGCCGGGGTCATGTCGCGGCTCCCACAGGTGCTGATCAATGTGCCCGACGTGGACAAGGCCCGCGTCCACACCTCCGCGGAACTGGCGGGCGCGGTCGCGGAGGCGGAGCGGGAGCTGGGGGCGACGGGGCGGGTCCTGCTCCGGCCCTCGGGCACCGAGCCCCTGGTCCGCGTGATGGTCGAGGCCGCCGACATCGAGCAGGCGCGCTCGGTCGCGGAGCGCCTGGCTGACGCGGTGAAGTCCACGCTGGGCTGAGGCGGACGTGTGCGGGGGCCGCGGGGGTTGGTGCCGCGCGTGTTGGGCCCCGATGCGCTCTCTTGGGCGCGGCTTCCCTGCGGATGTCCGCGTCCTTGGGGCCCGGGGTCCGTCCTCAAGCGCCGGACGGGCTGACCTTGCTCACCCTGGTCCGCAGGGGACTGCGCCTTCCGTATGCGGGCGTGGGTGCGAAATTCAGCCCCTCCGGCGTTTGAGGAGCCGGGTTCGGGGCGGAGCCCCGGGAGATGGAGGCGCGCGGGGCCCGCGCCGGGAAGGGGCGTGGGGTCAGCCCGTGCGGCGGTGGCGGGACCAGAGCAGCCGCTGGACCACCAGCGTCAGGGTCCCCGCCAGCACGATGCCCAGCAGGTTCAGCAGGAGCTGCTCCGTCGACCCCCACGCCTGCCGGTACTCCTGAAAGCTGAACGCCACCGCCGCGTTCGCCGCCGCGGGCACCGTCGTCACCGAGATCGCGACCCCCACCAGCGCCCCCGACTTCGCCGAGGTCAGCGAGAGCATCCCCGCGACCCCCGCCAGCAGGGCGACGACGAAGGAGAACTCGTCCGGGCGGTAGATGAAGTTCGTATTGGGCCGCTCGGCCTCCAGCTGCGCCGCGTGGAAGAGGTCGAGCCAGGCCATCACCTGGCTGAACCCCACGGTGAGCAGCATGGCCACCGCGAACCCGACGGTGAGTGCCAGGAACGAGCGCCAGGCCAGCCGCGGGGTCCGCCGTACCAGGGACGTACAGAATCCGGCGAGGGGACCGAACTCGGGGCCCACCGCCATCGCGCCGACGATCAGGATCGCGTTGTCCAGGACGACGCCGCACGCCGCGATCATCGTCGCCAGCGCCAGGAAGGCGACATAGGTGACGGAGAGCGTCGACTCCTCGTGGGTCGCGTCGGCGAGATGCTCCCAGAGCACCGCGTCCGCGCCCTCGCCCGGAGCCTCCGCCTCCGCCTTGTCGGCGCGCGTGGAGAGCGACAGATCGATGGACTCGACGGCGATCGAGCCGCACTCGTCGATCCCGAGCGTCCGCAGCCCGCCGATCAGCTCGTCGCCCGCCTCGCGCGCCACATCGCACATGACCAGGTCGCCGGGAGGGTTGCGGGCGGCGCCGGGCACGACGGCGAGATGGGTGGTGCCGACGGTGGACTCGATGAGCCGGACCACCTCGGCCGTGCGGTCGTTCGGGGTGATCAGACGCAGATGCAGCACTCCGGCGTGGCCTCCTTAAGGACTCGGGTCGGAACCCGGGTTCGAAAGCCGCGTCAGAGCTTGCGCAGGGACAGCCGCTGGACCTTGTGGTCGGGCCCCTTGCGCAGCACCAGTGTGGCCCGCCCCCGGGTGGGGGCCACATTCTCCAGCAGGTTGGGTTTGTTGATGGTGCGCCACATCGTACGGGCGTACTCCATGGCCTCGTCCTCGGCGACCTGGGTGTACTTGCGGAAGTACGAGGTCGGGTTCTGGAACGCCGTCTCCCGCAGCTTGCGGAACCGGTTCAGATACCAGCGTTCGATGTCCTGCGGCCGGGCGTCCACATAGACGGAGAAGTCGAAGTAGTCCGCGAGCCCCACCCGGGTCCGGCCGTCCTGGCCGGGCTGTGCGGGCTGGAGGACGTTGATGCCCTCGACGATCAGGATCTCGGGACGGCGGACCACCAGGCGCTCGCCGGGGACGATGTCGTAGATCAGATGGGAGTAGACGGGCGCGGTGACCTCGTCCTTGCCCGCCTTGATGTCGGCGACGAACCGGGTCAGGGCCCGCCGGTCGTAGGACTCGGGGAAACCTTTCCTCGACATCAGCCCACGGGACTGCAGCTCCTTCATCGGCAGCAGGAACCCGTCCGTGGTGACCCGCTCCACCCGCGGGTGCTCGGGCCAGCGGGCCAGCAGGGCCGTCAGGAGGCGGGCGACGGTGGACTTGCCGACCGCGACGGAGCCGGCGACCCCGATCACGAAGGGGGTGCCGCGCTGTGCGCCCTGGCCGCCGCCCGCGTCCCCGAGGAAGGTGTTGAGCGCGCCCCGCAGCTCGCCCGTGGCCCGTACATAGAGATTGAGCAGCCGGGACAGCGGCAGATAGACGTCCCGTACCTCGTCCAGGTCTATGACGTCGCCGAGCCCGCGCAGCGCTTCCACCTCCTCGGCGGAGAGGGGGAGCGGGGTCCTCTCGCGCAGGGCGCTCCACTCCGCGCGGGTGAGGTCGACGTACGGCGTCGACGGGGGCTCGGCCCGGCGGTGGGAGCTGTGCGGCGGCGATGAGATCACGTTCACATTGTCGGGGGTGATCGCCGGTTGCGGGTGGTGTGCTCGGTCACGCGGGTACCGCCGCCGTAGGCTGCCGCCATGTGCGGAATCGTGGGTTACGTCGGCGGTCAGTCGGCGCTTGATGTGGTCATCGCGGGCCTGAAGCGGCTGGAGTACCGCGGATACGACTCGGCCGGTGTGGCGGTCCTCGCGGACGGCGGGCTCGCCGCCGCGAAGAAGGCGGGCAAGCTCGTCAATCTGGAGAAGGAGCTGGGCGCCCGGCCGCTGCCGAGCGGCTCCACGGCGATCGGGCACACCCGCTGGGCCACCCACGGCGGCCCGACCGACACCAACGCGCACCCCCATCTGGACAACGCGGGGCGCGTCGCCGTCGTCCACAACGGCATCATCGAGAACTTCGCCGCCCTGCGCGCCGAACTGGCCGAGCGCGGGCATGAGCTGGCCTCCGAGACGGACACCGAGGTCGTGGGGCATCTGCTGGCCGAGTCGTTCTCGTCGTGCGGGGACCTCACGGAGGCGATGCGGCAGGTGTGCCGCCGGCTGGAGGGGGCGTTCACCCTGGTCGCCGTGCACGCGGACGAGCCGGATGTGGTGGTGGGCGCGCGGCGGAACTCCCCGCTGGTGGTGGGCGTTGGAGAGGGTGAGTCCTTCCTCGCGTCGGATGTGGCCGCGTTCATCGCCCATACGCGGTCCGCGATCGAGCTGGGGCAGGATCAGGTGGTGGAGCTGCGCCGGGACGGTGTGACCGTCACCGACTTCGACGGGGCTCCGGGGGAAGTGCGGTCGTACCACGTGGACTGGGACGCGTCGGCCGCGGAAAAGGGGGGTTATGACTATTTCATGCTCAAGGAGATCGCCGAGCAGCCCAAGGCCGTGGCCGATACGCTCCTCGGCCGGATCGACAGCGCCGGGTCGCTGACGCTCGACGAGGTGCGCATCCCGGTGTCCGTGCTGCGCGCGGCCACCAAGGTCGTCATCGTCGCGTGCGGCACCGCCTTCCATGCCGGGCTCATCGCCAAGTACGCCATCGAGCACTGGACCCGCATCCCGTGCGAGGTGGAGCTGGCGAGCGAGTTCCGCTACCGCGACCCGATCCTGGACCAGCGCACCCTGGTGATCGCGATCTCCCAGTCCGGGGAGACCATGGACACCCTGATGGCGCTGCGGCACGCCCGGGAGCAGGGCGCCCGGGTGCTGGCCATCTGCAATACGAACGGGTCGACGATCCCGCGCGAGTCGGACGCGGTTCTCTATACGCACGCCGGGCCCGAGGTCGCCGTCGCCTCCACCAAGGCGTTTCTGACCCAGCTGGTGGCCTGCTATCTGGTCGCGCTGTATCTGGGGCAGCTCAGGGGCACCAAGTGGGGCGATGAGATCCAGGCCGTCATCCGGGATCTGGCGAAGATCTCCGGCGCGGTCGAGCGGGTGCTGGAGACGATGCAGCCGGTGCGGCAGCTGGCGCGCTCGCTCGCGGACAAGGACACCGTGCTGTTCCTCGGGCGGCATGTGGGCTATCCGGTGGCGCTGGAGGGTGCGCTCAAGCTCAAGGAGCTGGCCTATATGCATGCGGAGGGGTTCGCGGCGGGTGAGCTGAAGCACGGGCCGATCGCGCTGATCGAGAAGGATCTGCCGGTGGTGGTCGTGGTGCCGTCGCCGAGGGGGCGCTCGGTGCTGCACGACAAGATCGTCTCCAATATCCAGGAGATCCGGGCGCGGGGGGCGCGGACCATCGTGATCGCGGAGGAGGGGGATGAGTCGGTCGCGCCCTACGCGGACCATCTGATCCGTATCCCGGCGACCCCGACCCTCCTCCAGCCGCTGGTGGCGACGGTGCCGCTCCAGGTGTTCGCGTGTGAACTGGCGACGGCGCGCGGCAATGAGGTGGACCAGCCGAGGAACCTCGCGAAGTCGGTCACCGTCGAATGATCATCGGGGTGGGGATCGATGTCGCCGAGATCGACCGGTTCGCGGCGTCGCTGCGGCGTACGCCGGGGCTGGCCCAGCGGCTCTTCCTGGAGCGGGAGCTGCTCCTCCCCAGCGGCGAGCGCCGGGGCCCGTCCTCCCTCGCGGCCCGCTTCGCCGCGAAGGAGGCCGTCGCCAAGGCCCTCGGAGCGCCCGGCGGCCTGCACTGGACCGACTGCGAGGTCTACGCCGAGGACAGCGGGCGCCCCCGCCTCCGCGTCCGCGGCACGGTCGCGGCGCGTGCGGAGGCGCTGGGGGTGCGCTCCTGGCACATCTCGCTGAGCCATGACGCGGGGGTGGCGTCGGCGGTGGTGATCGCGGAGGGGTGAGGTCTCGCGGGGGCGGCTGCGGGGGCTTCGGGGGGCGCTGCGGGTGCGGGCCCATGCGGAGTGTTCGCGCGGGGGCGTGAGGTCCGTCCTCAATCGCCGGACGGGCTGGTCCGGAGTCCCCGCGCGCGGGCGTGAGGGTCCGTCCTCAATCTCCCCCAGAGCTTCGCCTGGGAGGTACCCCAGACGGGCTG
>NZ_JBSGUP010000484.1:0-6262 GCF_053607985.1 Streptomyces sp. NPDC055078 | reverse complement strand
GCACCGACGCCTCCGCTATCGGCATCGACGCCGAGCCGAACGGGCCGCTGCCCGACGGCGTCCTGCGCCAGGTCGCCCTGCCCGCCGAAGAGGACCGGCTGGGCGCGCTGGCCACCGGCGATCCCGCCGTCCACTGGGACCGGCTGCTCTTCAGCGCCAAGGAGAGCGTGTTCAAGACCTGGTATCCGCTCACCGGTCGGGAACTCGACTTCCGCGAGGCGGAGCTGACCTTCGATCCGGCCGGCGGTACGTTCTCGGCCCGGCTGCTCGTCCCGGGCCCCGTCGTCGGCGGGCGCAGCGTGGACACGTTCACCGGACGCTGGACGGCGGGCAACGGGCTGGTCGTGACAGCGATCGCGCTCCCCGCTCCCGCGCCGAGCGGCTGAAACACCGGGACACCCGGACACCCGGACGTCCCGACACCCGGACACCGGGTCTACCGGTCTACCGGTCGGCGACTCCCCGTGTGGCGTAGTACGAGCGCAGGGCGGCCTCGCCCCCGGAGCCCATGGCGGTCATGATCCGCTGGAAACGGGCGGAGCGGAGGTCTCCGGCGACAAGGACACGGGGGTGCTGGTCGGCGGGCAGGCAGTATCCGGCGCTGTCGCGGACGAGGTCGCCGGGCGGAGCGGTCGGCGCGTTGCCGATGCTGAGGAAGACCGCGTCCGCCGTGACCTGCCGCCGTACCCCGTCCCGGCCCACCGTCTCCGCCGTCGGCGCCGCGCCCTCCGGCGAGCGCGGGGTCAGATACAGCTGGTCGACGGGGTGGAGGGTGACGCGGGGGTCGTCGCGGATCTCCTCGATCTTGTAGTCGTCGCTCGCCGGGTACGCGACGAGCAGTCGCGTACCGGTGGCCGGGTGCGCCCGCAGAAACGTGCCGATCGGGCGGTCGCCGCCGAGGACGAGCAGGGTGCGGCCCGCCGCGTCGTCCGCGCCCGCCTGCCAGAGCGGGGGCAGGGTGAGGCCGGAGGGGGCGGTGAGCCAGGGGACGTCCCGGGGCTGGAGCGGACCGGCGCCCGTGGCGACGATCGCGTACGGCGCGGTCAGACGGATGCCGGTGTCCAGGGTGACGGTGACATGGTCGTCGTGGGCACGGAGTCCGGTGGCGTGGCGGCCGAGTTCGAGCCGGCACACCGCCGTGTCTCTCAGCTCCGCCGTGATGGCATCGGCCAGTTCCGGGCCGCTGGTGCAGCCGCCGAGTACGTTGCTGAGCGCCGGGATGCGGTACAGGCTGTGGCACAGGACGTCCCGCTCGATCAGGACCGTGCTCATGCCCACGCTCGCGGCCATCCGGGCGGCGGCACAGCCGGCCGGGCCCCCGCCGATGACGATCAGGTCGGTGTCCGCGTGCACACCGGTGCCGGTGCGGGCGCCGGAGGCGTGGGGCGAACGCGTACGGGGCGGGGTGGCGGCCATTCGGCAATTCCAGCAGCACGGCGCCTGTGTGCGGGACGGTTTGCGGGGACTGTTGACGTATCGCGCCGTCGGTCATCGCGAGCCGGCCGTCCGTCCGGGACCGGTCCGGAGCGGGACCGAAGCGGCGGGTACGGGGGGCGCTGGGGCTGGGGGCGGGCCCGGGGCCGGGGCGGGCCGCGGGCGTACCCACCTGCCGCCCGCCGCCGGTCGCCGCGCCCGCGCACGACAGGCCCGCACGCCCGCACCGCACCCGGTCCGCTCAGTAGCCGCCGGAGCAGAGGATGACCTGCCCGCTGACGTAATTCGACTCGGGCAGGCAGAACATATAGACGGCGCCCGCCGCCTCCTCGGGGGTGCCCGCGCGGCCCAGCGGGATGCCCTTCTCGAACTGGGCCAGGAGTTCGGGGTTGACGCCCACCGACAGCTTGCGGCCCTCGATGTCGATCTCGGCGCCGCCGCCGGCCGGAGCTTCGGTGAGGCGGGTGCGGATCAGGCCGTACGCGACGGCGTTGACGTTGACGTTGTAGCGGCCCCACTCCTTGGCGAGGGTCTTGGTGAGTCCGATGACGCCCGCCTTGGCCGACGAGTAGTTGGACTGGCCGACGTTCCCGTTGACGCCCGACCCCGAGGAGATGTTGACGACCTTGCGGTGGACGACCTCGCCGCGCGCCTTCTCCTCCTTGGCCATGCGGGAGATATGCGGCTGGGCGGCGCGCAGAATCTGGAACGGTGCCTTGAGGTGGACGTCGAGGATGGCGTCCCACTGTTCGTCGGACATCTTCTGGATGACGCTGTCCCAGGTGTATCCGGCGTTGTTGACGATGATGTCGAGGCCGCCGTACGTCTCGATGGCGGTGGTGACGAACCGGTCGGCGAAGCCCTCATCGGTGACGGAGCCGGGGCAGGCCACCGCGCTGCCGCCGGCCGCCTTGATGTCGGCGACGGTCTGCTCGGCCGGGTCCGGGTCGAGATCGTTGACCACGACGTTCGCGCCCTGGGACGCGAGTTTGAGGGCGATCTCCCGGCCGATGCCCCGGCCGGAGCCGGAGACGAGGGCGGTCTTGCCGGTGAGTGTGCTCATGCCGCGAGTTCTCCTTCGATGACCGCGGTGCCCTTGAGGGTGACCGTGCCGTCCGCGAGTTCCATGGTCAGATCGAGATGGGTGAGCCCGTCTTCGACCTTGGTGACCAGGGCCGTGGCGGTGGGCTCGGCGTACAGGGGGGTGATCGAGGTGAAGCGGACGCCGTACGAGCGGATGCGCTCCTGCGGGACGTTGGCGGTCAGCAGCCGGCCGAGGTAGGCCATGGAGAGCATCCCGTGGGCGAAGACATCGCTCATACCGGCCGACTTGGCCACATCCAGGTCGATGTGCATGGGGTTGTGGTCCCCGGACGCGCCCGCGTACAGGGCGAGCGTGGTGCGGGTGATCTTCGGCAGTTGGAGTTCCACTTGCCCGAGTTCGCGTTTCACTTGCCCGCCTCCGGGTTGCGCACGACCAGGCTGCTGGTCAGCCGGGCGACCGGCTCGCCGTCGCGGGTGACTTCGGTGGCGCGCACGACGAATTCGAGCGCGCCGCCCTTCTTGCTGTACACGTCCGTGATCCTCGTGGTGAAGGTCAGACGGTCGCCCGCGTACGCGGGGGCGTGATAGGTGAAGCCCTGCTCGCCGTGGAGCACCCGGCGGATGTCGATGCCGAGCAGGTCGACCAGGGAGGGTTCCTCGGCGGGGCGCTCCATCTCCAGACAGAAGACGAAGGTGGGCGGCACCGGCAGATCGCGGTGGCCCGCCGCCTTGGCGCTGTCCAGGTCGGCGTAGACGGGGTCCGTCTCGCCGATCGCCTGGGCGAAGAAGCGCAGCCGGCCGCGCTCCACATCGACGGTCAGGGGCGGCAGTTCGGTGCCGATCACGTCCGGGCTGATGGCCATGGGTCAGCTCGCCTTCTCGTACAGCGTGACGACACAGGCACCGCCGAGGCCGAGGTTGTGCTGGAGCGCGAGGTTGACGCCGTCGACCTGGCGGGCGTCGGCCTGGCCCCTGAGCTGCCAGACCAGTTCGGCGCACTGTGCGAGACCGGTGGCGCCCAGGGGGTGGCCCTTCGACATCAGTCCGCCGGAGGGGTTGACGACGACCCGGCCGCCGTAGGTGTTGTCGCAGTCGGCGACGAACTTCTCGGCGGTGCCCTCGGGGGTCAGTCCGAGCGATTCGTAGGTGATGAGTTCATTGCTGGTGAAGCAGTCGTGCAGTTCGACGACGCCGATGTCCTCGGGGCCGGCGCCGGACGCCTCGTAGACCTGGGTGGCGGCGGAGCGGGCCATGTCGTAGCCGACGACGTTCATCATGTCGCCGGAGCCGAAGGTGGAGTCGAAGTCCGTGGTCATCGACTGCGCCTTGATCCGCACATCGGTCCGCAGGCCGTGCCTGCGGGCGAAGTCCTCGCTGGTGACGATGGCCGCGGCGGCGCCACAGGTGGGCGGGCAGCACATCAGCCGGGTCAGCGGGCCGTACTGGTGGGGGGCGGCGAGAACCTCCTCGACCGTGATCGGGGCGCGGAAGACGGCGTAGGGGTTGTTCGCCGCGTGGGCGCGCGACTTCACGGCGATCCTGGCGAACACCTCGTTGGTGACGCCGTACTTGTCCATATACGCCTGTCCCGCGCCGCCGAAGAGCTGCGCGGCCATCGGCGCTCCGTCGGCCCAGCCCTGGATGTCCCGGGTGACCCCCAGGCTGCGGGCCATGGCCGGCGGGCGGTCGTCCGGCCGGTCCCCGCCCAGGGCTCCGCGCCGCATCTGCTCGAAGCCGAGCGCGAGCACGCACTCGGCGGTGCCGCCGGCGACCGCCTGGCGGGCCAGGTACAGCGCGGTCGATCCGCTCGCGCAGTTGTTGTTGACGTTCACGACGGGGATTCCGGTGCGGCCGACGCCGTACAGGGCGGCCTGGCCGCTGGTGGAGTCGCCCTGGACGTATCCGGCGTATGCCTGCTGCACCAGTTCATAGCCGATGCCCGCGTCCGCCAGCGCGGCGCGCACGGCGCGCTCGCCCATGACGTCGTACGACTCACTCTGGCCCGGCTTCATGAACGGGATCATTCCGACCCCGCTCACATACACATTGGCGGTCACTGCTTCCTCCCAAACCGGTGGTTCCTCACAACGGGCCGGCGGCCCCTGCGCCTTGGTGGCCCCGCCGCCGCCTCGCGGCCATGGTGCGGCGGGCCGATGGCGCCATCCGGCGCGGGGCCGCCCGGCGCGTGGCCCGGCGTGGGGCCAACACCACAATCCCCTTCGATGACCCGACACATCATTTACTTTCAACCCAGGAATGCGACAAGTCAATGGTTCACAAGAATCCATCTGGAGACGTACTGTTTACATACCGGTTCCTGGGCACGGTCGGGGCGGTGCCCGTCCCACCACGGACGCCACCACGGACGCCACCGAAGACACCGCGAAGAACACCAGGGAAGACGCCAGGAAAGAGACCAGGCAAGAGACCAGGCAAGACACCGCCAAGGACGTCGCCAGGGCCGGACGCCGTGATCCGATCGGCGATCCACCACTTCTGATGCGAGGTAGCCGTGCGCCGTACCGTGTTCAACGAGGACCACGAAGCCTTCCGGAAGACCGTCCGGGACTTCATCGCCAAGGAGGTCACGCCCCACTTCGATGAGTGGCAGCGGGTCGGGCACCCCCCGCGCGACTTCTACAACAAGCTCGGTGAACTGGGTGTCTTCGGGATCTCGGTGCCGGAGGAGTACGGCGGCGCCGGCGAGACCAGCATCAAGTACGAGGCCGTCCTCGGCGAGGAGACGGCCCGCGCCGCCGTCACCTTCGGCGGTTCCGGTGTCCACGCGGGTCTGTGCCTCGGCTATCTGCTGCGCTACGGCACCGGGGAGCAGCTGCGCCGCTGGATGCCGCCGTTCATCAGCGGCGCGACGATGTACGCCATCGCCATGACGGAACCCGGCACCGGCTCCGACCTGGCCGGGATGCGCACCACCGCCAGGCTGTCCGCCGACGGAACCCACTATGTGCTCAACGGCGCCAAGACCTTCATCACCGGCGGGGTGCTGGCCGACCGTGTCCTGGTGGTCTGCCGTACCTCCCCGGCGCCCGAGGAGAACCGCCGGCTCGGCCTGTCCATCCTGGTCGTGGACGCCGGGGCCGAGGGGTACGCGGTCGGCCGCAAGCTGGAGAAGATCGGCATGCGTACGTCCGACACGGCCGAACTCTCCTTCACGGACGTCAGGGTGCCCGTGGGCGATCTCCTCGGCGAGGAGGGCAGCGCCTTCTCCTACCTCTCGGAGAACCTCGTCAAGGAGCGCCTGGTGATCGGCGTCCACGCCTGCGCCGACGCCACCGCGGCGATCGGTTTCGCGATCGACTACGTCAAGGAACGCCAGGTGTTCGGCAAGCCCGTCGCCGCCTTCCAGAACACCAAGTTCGTACTCGCCGAGTGCGCCGCCGAACTGGAGGCCGCGCAGGCCATGCTCGACCGGGCGATGGAGCTGTACGACGCGGACGCGCTGTCCTCCGCCGACGCCGCCAAACTCAAGCTGTTCACCACGGAGGCCGCGGGCCGCATCATCGACAAGTGCCTTCAGCTGCACGGCGGTTACGGCTACATGCTGGAGTACCCGATCGCCCGGCTGTACGCGGACACCCGTGTCAGCCGTATCTACGGGGGCACGAACGAGGTCCAGAAGACCGTGATCGCCAAGTCGCTGGGCCTGTGAGCGACGGTGCGGGAGATGCGGAAGACACGGTGAGCGGTCTTCTGCGAGCGCTGACGTGAGCGGTGGTGTGAGCGGGGAGATGAGCGCTGACGTGAGCGGGGATATGAGCGGTGG
>NZ_JBSGUP010000483.1:0-6269 GCF_053607985.1 Streptomyces sp. NPDC055078 | reverse complement strand
TCCCAGCCCTGCCGGCGTTTGAGGCGCGGGGTCTGGTCCCGAGCCCACCACTCAAGCCCCGCCGGCGATTGAGGCGCCGGGTCTGGGGCGGAGCCCCAGTTAGAAGAACACCGACCGCCGCTGCACCAGCAACTTGTACAGCGTGTGCTGAATCTGCTCCCGCACCTGATCCGTCAGATTGAACATCAGCATCGGATCCTCCGCCGCCTCCCCCACATACCCCCCCGTCTCAATCGGCTCCCCGAACTGAATCGTCCACTTCGTGGGCAGCGGCACCGCCCCCAACGGCCCCAGCCAGGGAAACGTCGGCGTCAGCGGAAAGTACGGAACCCCCAGCACCCGCGCCAGCGTCTTGGAGTTCCCGAGCATCGGATAGATCTCCTCCGCGCCGACAATCGAGCACGGCACGATCGGAACCCCCGCCCGCAGCGCCGTGGACACAAACCCGCCCCGCCCGAACCGCTGCAGCTTGTAGCGCTCGCCGAAGGGCTTCCCGATGCCCTTGAACCCCTCCGGCATCACCCCGACGACCTCACCGCGCCGCAGCAGCCGCTCCGCGTCCTCCGCGCACGCCAGGGTGTGCCCGGCCTTGCGGGCCAGCTCATTGACGACCGGCAGCACAAAGACCAGATCCGCGGCGAGCAGCCGCAGATGACGCCCGGCGGGATGGTTGTCGTGGACGGCGACCTGCATCATCAGCCCGTCCAGCGGCAGCACACCGGAGTGGTTGGCCACCACCAGCGCCCCGCCGTCGGACGGGATGTTCTCGATGCCCTTCACCTCGACCCGGAAGTACTTCTCGTACAGCGGCCGGACGAGGGACATCAGGACCTGGTCGGTGAGTTCCGCGTCGTAGCCGAACTCATCGACCTCGTAGTCACCGGTGATCCGGCGCCGCAGAAAGGCCAGCCCGCCCGCGATCCGCCGGTCCCAGTCCCCGCCCCCCGACCCGCCGTCGGGCGTCCCCGCACCGGACTCCCCGTCCTTCGGCGACCGGGCCGGCGGAACCGACGCCCCGGCCGCGGAGACAACCTCCGGAGACTGTCCGGAAACAGTCGTCCCCACCCCCGGCAGGGAACTCACCGGAGCCTCCCCCACCGCCCCCGAATCGCCCTTGCGCCGACCGCCCCCGGGTCCTCCGGCCGGGCGTCGCCGCGCCGAGCGTGCCGCGCCACCGCGCGACCGGTCGTCATCGAACGGAATGACCTTGGCGTCCGCCATCGTGCCTTCGCTCCTTAGTCGGCGTCGCTCTGCGTGGTCTGTTCTGCCCGAGCCACACGAGTTGCCCGAGTTGCCCGAGTTCCCTGATCGGCCCGAGCCGTCGCGGTGTCCGCCGGTGGAGGCGTCCCGGCACCACCACCCGCCAGGGACGCCCCCACCCGGTCCACGGCCCGCGCGAGAACCTCCGGCGGCAACAGCCCAGGGCCCCGGCTGCGGGCGAAGTCCGCAAACGTTTCCGCAGTAGTGAACCGAGGCACAAACCCCAGCGTCTCCCGCAGCTCCGTCGTACTCACCACCCGCCCGTGCGTCAGCAGCCGGATCTGCTCCGGCGAGAAGTCCGTGACACCCACCGTACGCAGCGCGGAACCGATCCAGGTCACCGCAGGCAGCAGCACCGGCAGCGTGGGCCGCCCCAGCCGCCGCGAGCACTGCGACAGCAGCAGCACCCCCTCGCCCGCGACATTGAACGTCCCGCTGTTGAGCGTCCCGCGCCTCGGCTCGTGCAGCGCGATCCGCAGCACATCGATCACATCGTCCTCGTGGACGAACTGCAGCCGGGGGTCGTAACCGAAGACCGTCGGCAGGACGGGCAGCGCGAAGAACTCGGCGAGCGGCGAATCCGCGCACGGCCCCAGGATGTTCGCGAACCGCAGCACACAGACGGCGACATCGGGCCTGCGCCGGGCGAAGCCCCGCACATACCCCTCGACCTCGACCGCGTCCTTCGCGAACCCGCCGCTCGGCAGGGACTTCGGCGGCGTGGACTCGGTGAAGACAGCGGGATCGCGGGGAGCGGAGCCGTACACACTCGTACTGGACTTGATCACCAGCCGGCTGACAGTGGGCGACTTCTGGCAGGCGCCGAGGAGCTGCATGGTGCCGATGACATTGGTCTCCTTCACGGCCGTACGCCCCCCGGCCCCCAGCGGTGTGCCCGTGACATCGAGATGGACGACCGTGTCGACCCCGTGCTCGGCCAGGACCCGCCCTATCGCGGGCTGCCGGATGTCGGCGCGTACGAAGTCGGCGCCGCCGAGATGGTGCTCCGGCGCCACGGCGTCGACACCGACGACCCGGTCCACCTCGGGATCCCGCAGGATCCGCCGTACGAGACGGCCACCGAGCTGCCGGGCGACGCCCGTGACGAGCACGACCTTTCCCAAGATCAGCGCCTTCCTGGAGTACGACAGGCCCGACCAGCCCGCCTTCAGCGTCACCGTAGCGGTTCGGTATTGGGTTGTGACGACTGCGCGGCGCTCTTTTGCGGACCGTGTCCCTCCGGCCGCGCCCGGACGCACCACGGCCCTCCCACCGCTCGGGTGGGAGGGCCGTGATGGTTCGTACAGCTGCCGCCTACTTCTTGTTACGGCGCTGAACGCGAGTGCGCTTGAGCAGCTTGCGGTGCTTCTTCTTCGCCATCCGCTTGCGCCGCTTCTTGATAACAGAGCCCACGACTACCCTCGCTCACTTCTCGGAACACCCCCGCACCAGCAGGGATCGGTGCGGGGCGTCTGGGCCCACACGACCTACGTCGGTCCAGCCTACCCGCCTCAGCACCGAGCCTGTAATCCGAGGGCAGCCGCCCGATCCGGCTACGCCGATTCCACCCCCACGAAGGACTCGCGGAGATAGTCGTGCACCGCTTGCTCCGGTACCCGGAAGGACCTCCCCACCCGGATCGCCGGCAGATGACCGCTGTGCACCAACCGGTACACAGTCATCTTCGACACCCGCATCACCGAGGCGACTTCCGCCACGGTAAGAAACTTGACCTCGTTAAGAGGCCTCTCGCTGCCAGCAGCCATGACCCACCTGTACCTTCCGCACACGACGCACACCGGCTTCCCCTCCGGTGACTCTTCGTCGCTGTGCGCTCACTCCCCAGACTAGGGGCGGGTGGTGCGAGTGGGGAAGAGGAGCAGCCATCGGCCGCCTACTGTGACAGACACGCTCGATTGAGTACATAGCGAGTCAGCGGTCGGTAGTAAGAGGACCGCACGCCATCATCAAGCGGAACGGCCACGGAAACCTGTCCCTCGGCCTCGCCGACGAAGAGCGCGGGATCGTCGGTATCGGCCAGCCCGATGGCCTCAATGCCCAGCTGACCTGCTCCGCAGACCCATCCGTGATCCCCGATGACCAGGTCGGGCAGGGGTCCGCCGACCTCCGCCAGACCCTCCAGGGCCATACGAACCGGCAGCGGCGAATGGGTGTGTGCGCCGGTCTCACTGCCGGTACCCCGTGCGCCGGGTGCCCGCACCAGCGCGACTCCCCGTACGTACTGAAGGTTGTACGTGCGTACCCCGAACCGGGTTGTTATGTCGACACATCGCCCCTGCGCAGGGGTGAGAACGAGGCACCCCGCCGCCGACAAAGCGTCTGCCAGCCCGCCATAGAACCCGAGCAGACGGTGCGGATGACCGGTCCCGAACAGCACCGCACCCCGCCGTGCGGCCACCTCGCCGAGCCGCTCGGCGAAGGCGGCGAGCGCCTTCAAGGTCCGTTCGGGATCGATGACATCGAGGCCGTCGACCCGCGCGGGATCGTCCGATACCCCGCACCTGTCGGCCATGAGCGACAGCACCTCTCGCTGGCTCCACTCCCCCCGGGGATCGAGCCCCAGGGTGACGCGCGGATCGCGCGCCGCGAAGAGCCGGTAACTGCGCAGGCTCTCCTCCCGCGAGGTCGCCACGGTCCCGGCCAGCCGGGCCGCCAAGAGGTGCGCCCGCAGCGCTCCGGTGCTCCACACGCCGCCGATGCTGCCGGAGGGGGACGACCCGGGGGGCGAAAAGGCCCCAGACGCCCCACAGTTGGCGTAACGCTGCCTCCCGGCCCCGCCGCCCCACCCCGGGCCCCGGAATCCGCCAGCGCGGCAGGAAAAGCCCTCGCCGACCCGCTCACGGCCCGCCCGACCGCCGCCGTACGCGAGACGCCGCCACCGCCGCACCCCGCGCTCGACATCCCAGAGATCCGGCCCGGGTCCACAGCGCGATGACGACCACGCGCCCCCGACGGCACCAAGCCCGTCCCGTACCCGCTATGAACACCCTTAGGGAAGCATCCCCCGCAGCGGGAACACCGCCCGCCTGGTCGCCAGCACCGCCTGGTCCAGCCGATCGGCGGGGTCGTACCCCGCCTCCCACTCCCGCCATGCCGGTGTCCGGCCGTCCGTCATCCGCCAGGGGCCCGGCTGCCGCGTCCGGGCGTACACCTCGTCGCGCCACTCCTCAGGGATCAGCGACTCCGGGTCCACGGGCGTATGGGCGGCGATCCCCACCAGATGCGTCCAGGACCGCGGGACCACATCCACCACCGCGTATCCGCCGCCGCCCAGCGCCACCCACCGCCCGCCGTCGGCGTGCTCGTGCGCCAGCGAGTGACATGCCTCCTGCACCGCCCGCTGGGCGTCCAGCGACACCGCCAGATGCGCCAGGGGGTCCTCGAAGTGGGTGTCGGCTCCGTGCTGCGACACCAGCACCTGGGGCCGGAAGTCCGCCAGCAGCTCCGGTACGACGGCGTGGAAGGCCCGCAGCCACCCCTCGTCGCCCGTCCCCGCCGGCAGCGCCACGTTCACCGCGCCACCGGCCGCCGGGCCGTCCTCGCCGGTCTCCTCCGGCCAGCCGGTCCCGGGGAACAGCATCCGAGGATGCTCGTGCAGCGAGATCGTCAGCACCCGGGGATCGTCCCAAAACGCGGCCTGCACCCCGTCCCCGTGGTGTACGTCCACATCGACGTACGCGACCCTCTCGGCCCCCAGCTCCAGCAGCCGCGCGATCGCGAGCGACGCGTCGTTGTAGATGCAGAACCCGGCCGCCGCGCCCGGCATCGCATGGTGCAGCCCGCCCGCGAAGTTCACCGCGTGGGCGGCCTCCCCGCGCCACACCGCCTCGGCCGCCCCGACGGACTGCCCGGCGATCAGCGCCGACGCCTCGTGCATGCCCGCGAACGCCGGATCGTCGACCGTCCCCAGCCCGTACGCCTGATCCGCCGCCCGCGGCTCGGCCGAGGCCGCTCGTACGGCGGCGATATAGTCCTCCCGGTGCACAAGCCGCAGAGTGGAGTCCCCGGCCGGACTCGCGGCCACCACCTCCATCGCGCGGTCCAGGCCGTACGCCCGCACCAGCCCCATGGTCAGCGCGAGCCGTACCGGATCCATCGGATGGCTGTCCCCGAAGTCATACTTCGTTACCGCCTCGTCCCACATCAACAACCCGCGGCCACTCATACCCGCCACCGTATCCGCCCCGCCCCGGCGGCACCTCCGTGACCCTGGCTCAGGCCAGCAGCGCGGGCAATTCCGCCATCGCCCCGAAATACCCCTTCGCCCCGGCGAGCTTCTCCGCCGGGGTCATCGCCGTGAACCCGTACACATCCATCCCGGCGGCGACCGCCGCCGCCACCCCGAGCGCGCTGTCCTCCACCACCGCACAGCGCTCCGGCGCGGTCCCCATGCGCTCCGCGGCGTACAGAAACAGATCCGGCGCCGGCTTTCCCCGACCGACATCCTGCGCGCTGAAGACGATCTCGTCGGGAAACCACAGATCCAGCCCGGTCTTCCGGTGCCCGACCCGAATGCGCTCATGGCTCCCGGAGGACGCGACGCAGTACGACACCCCTTCCGCGACCAGCTTCCCCAGCACCTCCGCCACCCCCACCACGGCCGCCAGCTCCCGCTCGAAGGCCGCGAAGGTCCGGGCATGCAGCGTCGCATCGAACTCTTCCGGCAACCGCTGCCCCGTCCTCTCCAGCACAAGATCGTGTACGCGGTGGACAGCGGCCCCCATGTAGTCCCGCAGGGAGTCCTCGTACGTGGTGGGATGCCCCAGCTCCGTGAGATACCCGGCGAGGATGGTGTTCGCGACCGGCTCACTGTCGACGAGTACACCGTCGTTGTCGAAAATCACAAGGTCATAGTTCATCCATCCACCCTAAGAGGGTGCCACCCCGCACACCGCACCAAGATCACCCGCCGGCAGTCCGTCCTGCCTGAATGCCTCATGGCTTGGAATATGGCTTGGAATTCAGCCCATAATGCAAAAAGCCCCGGC
>NZ_JBSGUP010000482.1:0-6270 GCF_053607985.1 Streptomyces sp. NPDC055078 | reverse complement strand
CCTTGACGGCGTCCCCGCCCGCCAGCGCCCGGCAGGTGTCATCGAAGGTCTCGATGCCGAGGTCGTACGCGAAATGGTTGAACGTACCGCCGGGGAACACCGCGAGCGGCACCCCCCGCTCCGCGGCCAGTACCGCCGCCCGGTTGATCGTCCCGTCGCCGCCGATGACCCCGAGTGCCCGGCCGCGCAGGACGGCCTTCTCCAGCGCCGGGACGAGTTCGCCCGGCCCGCACTCCACGATCTCCGCCGACGGCAGCGCCTCGCGCACCGAAGCCGCCTCGTCCGCCGACCCCGCGCGCCGGTTGACCACGATCACCAGACCCTCGCCCCCGGGCAGCGCGGGCGCGTCCGTCTGCGGGCGGCCCGGCGGCGGAAGCTGGGACCTCGTCGGCACTAGCCCCCGTACGGCGAACGCGGCGCCCACCCCCAGCGCCGCCCCCACCAGCACATCGCTCGGATAGTGCACGCCCGTGTACACCCGGGAGAACGCGACCGACGCGGCCACCGGGGCGACCAGCGCGCCCCAACCCATGAGACCCCCGGACTCCAGGGCCACCCCGGTCGCGAACGCCGCAGCCGACGCGGAGTGCCCGGACGGGAACGACGTGGTGAACGGCTGGCGCTTGAGCTGCCGTATCACCGGAACCGCTTCGAGCAGCGGACGTGCCCGGCGCACCGACCGCTTGCCGACCGTATTGATCACGGCGGACGCGAGACCGAGCGACGCCACCCCGCGCACCGCCGCCCGCCGCGCCCGCACCCCGCGCCCCACCAGCGCGATCCCGGCCGCCGTGCCGAACCAGAGCAGCCCGTGATCGGCGCTTCGGCTCAGCCGGGGCAGCACCGGCTCGGCGCCGGGCCAGCGCCGGGTGGCGATGGTGTGGAAGACCTGCCGGTCCCACCGGCTGAGCAGCTCCCGGACTTCGGCCCGGAGCCGTGGACCGGGCCGTATGTGCAGGGAATGCGTGAGACGCACGGAATGCGCTGAAGGTACGGAATGCGCTGAAGGTACGGAATACGGGGAAGGCATGGCTCGCGGGTACCCCCTGAGGGCGCCGCCCACGCCCGGGGACCCCCATTCGCCGACCGGCCCGCGCCCCACGCCCCGGAGCCGTGGCGCCGGGCCCACGCCCCGCGCCCCACGCCCCGGAGCCGTGGCGCCGGGCCCACGCCCCGCGCCCCGCGCCCCGGAGCCGTGGCGCCGTGGCGCCAAGACCCCGGCCGCCCCGGGACCGTGGCCGGACCCACGCACCCTGTTGGCGCCCGGGGGGCCACGGCTACGATCGCGTCCATGGTCGTCGTCCGCATAGGCAACAGCGTGTCCCGGGCCGCTCTTTCGCGCCGCGCGCGGTCCTGTCGCGGCTGAACCCTGGAGGCCGTGGTGTCCCTCGCTCCCGATCGCCGTCGACTGCTGAAACTGTTCGCGGCGGTGCCGGCCGCCCCCTACCTGACCGCCGCGCCCGCGTCGGCGGCCCCCCTGAGGGCCGCGCCCGGCATCGTCAAGCCGCTGCCGCCCGAGCTGTTCACCGTGCGCGGCACCAACGCGGAGAGCAACTTCGCCGCCTTCCGGGACACCGGAGCGCTCACCCCCGCCGAGCGGTTCTTCGTCCGCAACCACACCTCCACCCCCAGACTCAGCGAGAAGGACTGGACCCTGACGGTGTGGGGCAGTGGGCTGCACGGCAGGCGGCCGGTCGAGTTCAGCTATGACCGGCTCCGGTCGCTGCCCTCCGTCACCCGCACCGCCGTCATGGAGTGCGCGGGCAACGGGCGCAGCTTCTTCGCCACTCAGCAGGGCGAGCCGGCCACCGGCACACCCTGGACGCTCGGCGCGATCGGCGCGGCCCGCTGGCGCGGAGTGCGGCTGCGCGATGTGCTGCACCGGGCCGGGATCTCGTCGTCCGCCGTCGAGGTGATGCCACGCGGCCTGGACGACGACTTCATCAGCGAGGGCGAGAACCTCGGCCGGGTGCGCCGACCGCTGCCCGTCGCCAAGGCCGCCGACGATGTGATCCTCGCGTACGAGATGAACGGCGAACCGCTCCCGTACGACCACGGCTTCCCGGTCCGGGTCGTCGTCCCGTCCTGGGTCGGGATCGCGTCCGTCAAATGGGTGGGCGACATCGAGGTCAGCGACCGGCCGCTCGTCTCGCCGTGGAACACCCGGTTCTACCGCCTCTTCGGGGCCGCGTACCCGCCGGGCGGCAGTGCGCCGCTGACCCGGGGGACCATCAGGAGCGCCTTCGAGCTGCCGTTCGGCGCCACTCTGGCCGCGGGCACGCCCATGACGCTGACCGGCCGCGCCTGGTCGGCGCTCGCCCCGGTGTCCCGGGTCGAGGTCAGCACCGACGGCGGAGCCCACTGGCAGCGGGCCGTTCTGCGCGACACCCCCCGCCGCGACGGCTGGGTCCGCTGGGCCCTCCCCTTCCGGCCGTCGCGCACCGGGCCGGCCGAACTGCTCGCCCGTACGACCGATCTCGCCGGGAACACCCAGCCGGAGCGGACCGTCCACAACACCCAGGGCTATCTCTTCGACGCGGTGGTACGCCACCGGGTGACGGTGATCTGACGGGCCTTCCCCGTTCCGCTGCGCGGGCGGCGGAGCCCGGACGTTTGTATAAAGGGCTGGTGGGCCCGGTGCGGCCCGGACGGCGAGGTGGCGGTATGCGGCACACGGCCCCCGAAGGGCGCGGACCCGTCCGCTACGGGCCACCCGCGCCCGAACCGGGGCTGCCCGTGCTCGAAGAGCTGGCCGACGTCGTCGCGGGGGCCGCGGCCCTGGCGCTCGGCGAGCCGCCCGGGGGCGGCCCGGAACTCCGTGAGGCGGCCTGCGGCTACTGGTGGCGGCGCGGGCTGCGCAGCCGGGCGGACGAGGTCGTCGCCGCTCCCGGCCCACAGCCGCTGCTGCTCGCGCTGATCGCCGCGTACGGCGGGGATGTGCTGATGCCCCGGCCCCGGCCGGCCTGGTGGACTCCCGGGACCCGGCTGCTCGGCCGCCCGGCGTACCACGTTCCGACGCCCGCCGATTCCGGTGGTGTGCCCGACCCGTTCGCCCTGCTGGAGACCGTCCGCCGGGTCCGCGCGGAGGGCGGCGACCCCCGGCTGCTGCTGCTCTCCGTCGCCGACGACCCGACCGCCGCGGTCGCCCCGCCGGAGACCGTGCGCGAGGTCTGCGAGGCGGCCGTCGGCGAGGGGCTGCACATCGTCAGCGACGAGACCTGGCGGGACACCCTGCACCGGCCGCACGACACCGTGCTGGTCAGCCCGGCCGAGATGTGCCCCGGCCAGGTCACCGTCCTCAGCGATCTCGCCGGTGCGCTGCTGCCCTCCGCCTGGCCGGTCGCCGTCGCCCGCTTCCCGCCGGACGGCGACGGAGCCGCCCACCGCGCCCGTACGCTCGACATCCTCACCGCCCTCGGCGCGGTCGTCGCCGAACCGGTCGCCGCTGCCGCGGCCTACGCACTGGACGAGCCGGGGCCGGTCACCGCCCGCACCGGACAGGCCGTCGCGCTGCACGCCCGGATCGCCGCCGCCGTACACCGCGCCGTCCTGGCCTCCGGCGCCCTCGCCGGGCCGCCGCGGGCGGGCCGCCATGTGTACGCCGACCTCGGGCCGCTGCGTCCCGGCCTCGCCGAACGGGGTGTCGGCGACTCCATGGAACTGGAGGAGTATCTGACCGCGAGGCTCGGGGCACCCGTACCGGGCGGGCACCGGTTCGGCGACGAACTGGGCGCGCTGCGGGTGCGGCTGGCGACCGGACCGCTCCTGGGCGCTACTCCCGAGGAGCGCCGGGAGTCCCTCACCTCACCGGAGCCCCTGGAGCTGCCGCATGTCTCGGGGACGTTGAGCATGCTGGGAACCGCCTTCGGCGAACTGCGCTGAACGGAGCCGCAGCCGCGAGCCGTAAGCCGTGGAAACGAAGCCCCACCCCCTGCCACCAGCCCGGAGTCAAGGCGGAAACAGGCCGTCGCGGTGGGCGCGGAGGCCGTGGCGGTCCGCGCGGAGGGTTCACCCGTACGTGGGATTATGACGATTCGCTTACGGGTGGACACTCAGGGCATTCGACGGAGGTCCGGCAAGGGCCTCCGAGGACGAAAGGAGGGTCAGCGTGGCCGCATCCAATGGGTCCAACGGGTCCAATGCGTCCGCCGTCCCGCAGATCGTCGGTGGTCGGGAGGCGCCCGACCAGAGCGAGGGAGCCGTCGCGCAGATCGGCGGCAACCTCGCCGCGGCGTGGCGGAGCTGGTGGTTCTGGGGCCCGGGGAACGGGACGCACAACCTCCAGCTCCCCTGGAGTGTCATCAATCCGAACTCGACCGTGGTGATCGAGGCCGCCGAGATCGACGGCAACAACGTCCGGTTCGTCGGCGCTGCGCCGTTCACGATCCTCACGATCGCCCCGGGGAACGGGATCGTGACGTTCAAGATCAATATCGGCTGGAACAGCCCGATCCCGATGCGTACGGACGTGCTCGTCTTCAACTGAGCGCCGCCGTCCAGGCGTGGGCCCGGGAGGCCGAACCGGCTCCTGGCCGCCCGGGTTCACGCGGGCTTACCCGGTCTCAGGCGGTCTCACCCGGTCTCACCCGGTCTCACGCGGGCCTACCCGGTCTCACGCGGGCTCAGGCGGGCCGGCCCGGCGCCCCCGGGCCCGCCCTGCGCTCCCGTACCCGCCGCCACAGGGCCGGCACCCCGCTGATCACCACGGTCAGCGCGACCGCCACCAAGACCCCCTGCCACGCCTCGTCGAAGAGCGATCCGCCCAGAATCCCGATCAGCTGATACGTCGCCGCCCAGGCCAGACACGCCGGAGCGTCGCCGCGGACGAACCTCCGCAGCGGCATCTTCGCCAGCAGGCACGCCAGCATCACCGGTATCCGCCCGGCCGGGATCAGCCGGGACAGCACCAGCACCGCCACCCCGTGGTCCGCGAGCTTGCGCTGGGCCTGTTCCAGCCGGTCCGGCGCGGCATGGCCGCGCAGCTCCTCCAGCCAGCGGGAGCCATTGCGCGAGCGGACCCCGCGCTGCCCGAGCCAGTACAGCGTCACATCCCCCAGGAAGGCCGCCGCCGACGCGACCAGGAAGATGAACAGCAGCGCCGACGGCGACGCCTGATGGAAGGCCACCACCGCCGCCGAGCTGACCACCGCGCCCGTCGGCACCACCGGCACCAGCGCACCCAGCGCCACCAGCAGAAACAGCGATGGATAGCCCACGGCCTGCTGGGTGGACTCCGGGGGCAGCTTCTGTACGAAGTCCGACACCTGCCCGTACCACTCCGAGAGCGTGGAACTCACCGGGCGGCCTCCGGCCTGAACCGTTCGCCATGGCCCAGCCGGTGCACCGCCACCTGGGGCGCGAGCCGGGCCGCCTTGCGGACGAACTCCTCGCCCGGTGCGTAGAACTCGTGCGGGCGCACCCCGTCCATCCCGATCGGCCAGTATGTGCCGTAGTGCACCGGGACCGCCGAGTGCGGCGCGAGCGCGGCCAGCGCCTGCGCCGCCCGGCCGGCGTCCAGATGCCCGTGGCCGAGATAGGGACCCCAGCCGCCGACCGGCAGCAGGGCCACATCGACCGGCCCCACCGCCTCGGCCATCGAGTCGAAGAGACCGGTGTCCCCGGCGAAGTAGGTACGCGCCTCACCGCTGATCACATAGCCGAGCGCGGGCGAGCGGTGCGGGCCGAGCGGCAGCCGCCGCCCGTCGTGCAGCGCGGGCACCGCGCGCACCGCGACCCGCCCCAGCGGTATCTCCTCGCCCGGACCCACCTCGGTGACCCGCAGCCCCATCCGCGCCAGCGCCGGCACCGACCTGGTCGCACCGCGCGGCACCACCAGCCGGGTACCGGGCGCCAGCCGGGCGAGCGACGGCAGATGCAGATGGTCGGAGTGCAGATGGGAGACGAGGACGGCGTCCGCGACCGCGGCCTCGGGCGGCGGCAGCGCACCGCGCCGTCTGCGCAGATGGGCGAGCCGGCGAACGAACAGCGGATCGGTCAGCACCCGCACCCCGGAGTCCTCGACCGTGCAGGTGGCATGACCCCACCACGTGACCTCCACCGGCACGCGCCCTCCCGCTGACTCGACGGCGCCCCGGACCGCCCGGGGATCTCCGTATGAGCCTAAAGGCTGTCCGGCGGATCGGGCCGGACGCGGGAGCGGGGTCCGGGCGAGGCCGGGCAGGCCGGGCGCCTCGCCGGGCCCACCGGGCCGAGGCGGGCCCCTCCCACGCCGGAGGCTGTGGGGGAGCATCGCGAGGCGGAGGATCATCC
>NZ_JBSGUP010000481.1:0-6277 GCF_053607985.1 Streptomyces sp. NPDC055078 | reverse complement strand
GGGATCTCCCCGGCCGGTCCGGCCCTGTCCTACTGCCGCTCGGCGTCAGTGTCGGTTTCAGTCAGTCAGCCAGTCAGTCAGCCAGCCAGTCAGTCAGTGAGTCAGTGGAAGGTGGGAGCGGGAACGTCGGGCCGCTCGGTGCCCGTGTCCGCGTCTCCCCCGGCGTCGGTCCGCCCCCGGAGCAGGAACAGGGCGGCGGCGAAGGCGGCGACCAGGATGCCGGTGCCGACGGTGAAGGCGAGCGTGTAGCCGCGGGTCAGCGCCTCCGCGGTGGAGTCGCCCCGGTCCAGTCCTGACTCGGTGCGGGAGGCCGCCAGGGTGGTGAGGACCGCCACGCCGATCGCACCGCCGAGCTGCTGGGTGGTGTTGAACAGCCCGGACGCCAGGCCCGCGTCCTCGGCGGCGACCCCGTTCATGCCCAGGGACGTCAGCGCCGGGAGCGCCAGACCGAAACCGGCCGCGAGGATCATCACCGGCAGCAGGTCCGTCAGGTAGTTCGCGCCGGTCGCCGGGAGCCGGGTCAGCAGACCGAGCACCCCGACCAGGAGGACCAGTCCGGTCAGCAGGACGGCGCGCTCACCGAAGCGGCCGATCAGCCGGGCGGAGACCCCGAGGGCGGTGACCCCGATGATCACGGCGGCGGGGAGCATCGCGAGACCCGTCTCCAGCGCCCCGTAGCCGAGGACCTTCTGGAGGTAGAGGGCGACCAGGATCTGGAAGGCGAAGAGTGCCGCGACCATCAGGATCTGGACCAGGTTGGCGCCCACCAGGCTGCGGGAGCGGAGCAGCCGCGGGGTGATCAGCGGGGTACGGGCCCTGGCCTGGCGGACGGCGAAGGCGGCGAGCAGGGCGGCGGCGACGGCACCGAGACCGAGGGTGTGGGTGGCGACCCAGCCGTAGTGCTCCGCCTTGACGATGGTGTAGATGCCGAGCGTCAGACCCACGGTGACCAGGGACGCGCCGATGATGTCGGCACCGGCCCGCAGGCCCAGACCCCGGTCGTTGGGCAGCAGTGGCAGGGCGAGGGCGAGTACGGCGATACCGATCGGCAGGTTGATGGTGAAGATCCAGCGCCAGTCGAGGGCGTCGGTGAGCACTCCGCCGAGGACCTGGCCGATGGAGGCGCCCGCGGCGCCGGTGAAGGCGAAGACGGCGATCGCCTTGGCGCGTTCGCGCGGCTCGGTGAACAGCGTGATCAGAATGCCCAGGCCGACGGCGGAGGCCATGGCACTGCCGACACCCTGTAGGAAGCGGGAGGCGATCAGGACGGCCGGGGAGGTGGCGACCCCGGCGAGGAGTGAGGCCGCGGCGAAGACCCCGATGCCTGACAGGAACATCTTCTTGCGGCCGATGAGGTCGCCGAGCCGGCCGGCGAGGAGGAGCAGCGCGCCGAAGGGGATCAGATAGGCGTTGACCACCCAGCTGAGCCCTGCCGGGGTGAACCCGAGGTCGCTCTGCATGGCGGGCATCGCCACGGTGACGATGCTGCCGTCGAGGATCAGCATCAGGGTGCCGACGGCGACGACCGCGAGGGCGGCCCAGCGGGACCGGACCACGGGCGCGGCGGCCGAGGGCTCAGATGACGCGGCGGCGGTCCCCGGCCGCCCCTTCGGGTTCTTCGAGTCCTTCGGGTTCTGCGGTTCCTTCACGCCGTTGCGGGCGGTGCCCCTGCCCGTGATGACCGCGGCGGCTCCCGCCGTCCGCGCGCCGGCCTTGACGGCCGTCCTGGTGGCGGTCCGCGCGGCGCCGGGGGTACCGGTGCTGCTTTCGGGGTCGGGTGCCGGCGTGGGCTCGGCCGAGATCAGCGACATTGGATGTTCTCCCGTCATCGGTGGCGACGAGAAGAACCGTAGCAGATAGTTCCGTTGCAGACTATCTATCTCGGTCGCTTTTTCTGTTGTACTGCCGCCCCGTCCGGCCGGACCCCCGTCTCAGCGCTGCCGCGGCCGGCGCGTGGAAGAGCTTTCGTCAGCGGTCGACAAAGGCCCCTCGACCAGCTGCTTCAGCACCTTCACCAAGGCGGCGCCATCCGCATCCGACAGGGTCCCCAGCACCCGCCGGTGCACGTCGTCGACGATTTTCTCGCTCCGCTCCAACAGCTCCTCGCCCTTCGCGGTCACCGCGATGATCCGCGCCCGGCGATCCTTGGTGGACTGCCGCCGCTCCGCGAGCCCGGCCTTCTCCAGAGCGTCGACAGTGACCACCATCGTGGTCTTGTCGATGTCCCCGATCTCGGCCAGTTGTGCCTGGGTGCGCTCCGCGTCCACCGCGTGCACCAGGACACAGTGCATCCGCGCGGTCAGCCCGATTTCCGCGAGCGCCGTCGCCATCTGGGTGCGGAGAACATGACTGCTGTGGTCGAGGAGGTAGGTGATGTCCGGCTGCTTCCGCTTCTGCTTCGTCATGGCAGTCATGCGTCCAGGTTAGCAATCCCGGTCGCTTGCGGATTATCCGCAAGCGGACTATTCCCCTGAGGGCGGACAGCGCCCGGGGGCGCCCCCGGCCGACCGTGGCGGCGGCCGTATCCGGGGCGTACCGGCATCGGCCCCTGAGGGCGTCAGTCCTCCGGCAGCTCCACCGGGGCGATCTCCTCGTATCTGTCACCCGGACCGGGGTTGGCCGGGTCGGTCGTACCGCCGAGATGGGTCATCACACCCCATACGGCGTTCAGCGCGGTCTGTACGGCGCCCTCCGCCCAGCCGGCCGTCCAGGAGATGTCGTCGCCCGCCAGGAAGATGCCGCGCTTGTCCTCGGGCAGGGTGTCCTGCATGAAGTGGGTGAACAGCCGCCGCTGGTAGCGGTAGTGACCGGGCAGATTCGCCTTGAACGCGCCCATGAAGTACGGCTCGTTCTCCCAGGAGACGGTGACCGGATTGCCGATGATGTGCCGGCGGATGTCGACCTTCGGATAGATCTCGCCGAGCGACTTCAGCATGACCTCCATCCGCTCGTTCGCCGACAGCGGCAGCCATTTGAGGCTGTCGTCGCACCAGGTGTACGACAGACAGATCACGGCCGGTCTACCGGGCCCGTTGTCCAGCAGATAGGTGCCGCGGGTCATCCGGTCGGTCAGGGTCATCGACATGGCGTCGCGCCCGGTCGTCTCGTCCTTGTCCAGCCAGAACGGCCGGTCCACCGGGACGAAGAGCTTGGACGACTCCATGTAGTGAGTGCGCTCGATCGCCGTCCAGTGGTCGATGGGGAAGAGCGAGTCAGCACAGTCGATCTTGGAGAGCAGCATCCAGGACTGCGCGGTGAAGACGGCGGCCGGGTAGGTGCGGATGTCGCCGGACGCGTCGGTGACGGTGATCCGGTTGCCGGCGGTCCGGTTGAGCCGGGTGACGGCGGGCCGCGGCTCGCCGCCGTGCAGCGACGCGAGCGAGGTCCCCGGCGCCCAGTGGGTGATCTTGACCGGCTCGCGCTCCCACAGCCGCAGCGGCAACTGCTGGCTGCCCTCCACGATGCCCCGGTGGTGGTCGTCGGCCTCGGCGTAGACGACCCGCAGAATCTCCAGGATCGAGTTGGGGAAGTCGGTGTCCCAGCCGCCCGTACCGAACCCCACCTGGCCGAAGATCTCACGGTGCCGGAAGGACGCGAAGGACTCCGAGTCGCACAGGAACCCGTAGAAGGTCTGGTTGTCCAGCCTGTCCACCAGCCTCGCCCAGATCTCGCGGATACGCGGCACATCGCGCTCGCGCATGGCCCGGTTCATCTCGGTGAAGTCCGCGCCGTCCTCCAGACACGCGTTCCAGGCGTCCATCACATCGCGGTAGATCTGCGGCAGATCGGCGATCGTCTCGGCGTAGTGGGACTCCCCCTTGAGGTCGACCACGGTCGACGGGGTGCCGGGGGCCAGCGGGTTCGGGAAGGGCGCCGTCGTCAGCCCCACCAGATCGATGTAGTGCCGCAGCGCGGTGGACGACGGCGGGAACCGCATCGCACCCAGTTCGGCGCGCAGCCCGGTGTCGGGGCCCTCGAAGCCGACGGTACGCAGCCGTCCGCCGATCCGGTCCGCCTCGTAGACGACCGGCCTGAGGCCCATCTTCATGAGTTCGTACGCGGCGACCAGGCCGGAGAGCCCGCCGCCGATCACCGCGACCTCCGTACCGTGCCCGGTCGCGGGGATCTGCCCGAGGCCCGCCGGGTGGGCGAGGAAGTCGTCGTACGCGTACGGGAAATCCGGACCGAACATGGTGATCGGCGGCTGCGCGTCGGTGTGCTGGACGGCGGTGGGCACCGTGGACGTCATGGGGGCGCGGACTCCTTGCGAACGGGGTGGAAGGTGTCCTGGACGAGCAAGACGTTTAAAACCGTACGGTCTGCGTCCGTATCCGGACAAGGCGTGACCATTGCGCACTGCTGAGCGATCCATTGCGTGATCACGCATATACCCGGCGATTCATTGCGCCATCGGCGGAGGATGTGTCGAAGGTAGCCGGCGGCCCGGTGAAGGACCGCCTACGGGCGGGGTCCGGTGACCGGCGGCCGGGTCGCCGCCGCCCGGTCCGGCGGGGTCAGCCGGGTGCGCCGGATGAGAAGCGGCGCAGCAGCGGTGAGAGCACCAGGACCGACTTGGTGCGCTCGACGAAGGGCTCGCCCGCGATCCGCTCCAGCACCCGTTCGAAGTGGCGCATGTCGGAGGCGAAGACCTGGACGATCGCATCGGCGTCGCCGGTGACGGTGGACGCGGACACGACCTCCGGGTACCGCTTGAGCCCGCGCTCGATGGCCTCGGGCGAGGTGTTGCTGCGGCAGTACAGCTCGATGAACCCCTCGGTCTCCCAGCCGAGCGCGGCCGGATCGACTCGTACAGTGAAGCCGGTGATGGCTCCTGCCGCGCGCAGCCGGTCGACCCGACGCTTCACGGCGGGAGCCGACAGCCCCACGATCGCGCCGATGTCGGCGAAGGAGCGGCGGGCGTCCTCGGCGAGAGCGTGGACGATGCGTTCGTCGAGATCGTTGAGTCGCACGGCGGATGGTTCTTCTCTGTGGCCGGTCGGGGGCGGCGGGCGTCGCCGTCACCGCAGTAGATCATGTCCGGCGGCACCGGCCCGACCGGCCACGACACGGCGTCCATCGCCGCTTCGCCCCGGCCCCGCCCGTAGCGGAAGCGGGCGACGGCGGAAGGGGGCAGGAGTGCGATCCGGGCGGTACACAACCCTCGGTCACGGCCGACGCCGCCGCCGCTCACTCCACCGCGAGCAGCCCCTCACGCAGCCGTGTCGTGATCCGTGTCAGCAGCCGGGACACATGCATCTGCGACACACCCAGCTCCGCGCCGATCTCCGACTGGGTCAGCTCGTCGCCGAAGCGCATCTTAAGGATTCGCCGGTCCCGGTCGTCGAGTTCCTCGATGAGCGGCTTGAGCGCCTGGACGTTCTCGGCGATCTCCAGATCCGCGTCCGGTGCGCCCAGCCGGTCGGAGAGCGGGCTCGCGGCATGGTCGGACGAGTCGTCCATGGGGATGTCGATCGAACCGGCCGTATAGCCGTTGCTGGCGACGACCCCCTCGATGACCTCCTGCTCGTCGATCCCCAGGTGCCCGGCGAGTTCGGTGGTGGTCGGCGCCCGGTCCAGCTCCTGGGAGAGCGCGTCGGTCGCCTTCGCGAGGTCGATCCGCAGTTCCTGGAGCCTGCGCGGCACATGGACCGCCCAGCTCGTGTCGCGGAAGAACCGCTTGATCTCCCCGACGATGTACGGGACGGCGAAGGTCGCGAACTCCACCTCGCGGCTCAGCTCGAACCGGTCGATCGCCTTGATCAGGCCGATGGTACCGACCTGGATGATGTCCTCCATCTGCTCGGCCCGGTTGCGGAAGCGACCGGCCGCGTACTTCACCAGTGCGAGGTTCAGCTCGATGAGCGTGTTGCGCACATACTGGTGGTCGCGGGTGCCCTCCTCCAGCGTGGCCAGCCGGACGAAGAAGACCTTCGAGATCTCGCGTGCGTCCCTGGGGGCGACCGCACCCGGATCTGCCACCTCCGGAAGGTCCAGCTCAGTACTCGGGCACCGCGTGCCAGGCTGTGTGAGTGCGGTCGTGACCGTGCTCGCCGTGGACACTTGGTCCTCCCCTGCTCGTGGTCAATGCACGGCACGCCTACCCCGGCTCATTCCTTCCATGCCCCTGGGAAAAGGGAGTTGACCCGAGAACGCGTCCGGCCCCGGATTCGCCGGGGCCGCACGAAACCGCGCGGCCGGTGCCGGCGGGTGCCGGTCAGCGCATGGCCCGTTGCCGGTCCGCGCCCAGGTCGGAACCGGTCTGCGCCCAGGTCAGAAC
>NZ_JBSGUP010000480.1:0-6283 GCF_053607985.1 Streptomyces sp. NPDC055078 | reverse complement strand
CGCCCCGGCCGGGGCTGACCCCCGGCCGGGGCCACGCGGACCACCCCGGCCGGGGCGCCGGAGTCACGGCGGAGCCCCCGGGCGGGGTGGGCGAATTCAAGGCGCGTTCAAGGGGGCGGTGTGCGATACGCGACGGCAGGGGGCGCGGTGCCGTGGCGGGTACGGGCGGGCCGCCACCCGGCGATCGTTCAGCCGGACCCACGGGGCGGGACGCACCCCGAGCCGGGGGACGCCGGGTACAAGCAGCCGGGCCGCCGTCGGACCCTCAGGACCCCTTCCCCACCGACGGCAGATAGCGCGGTGCCCGCCAGGCGTCCAGCCGGTGCTCCACCGCGGCCCCCAGGGACAGCAGTTCGGCGTCCTGGCGGTCACCGGCCATCAGCAGGAGGCCGACGGGCAGCTCGTTCACAGAACCGGCGGGTACGGACAGGGACGGGTACCCGGCCACGGCCGCGGGGGTGGACGACGGGATCACGTCGTTGTCGCCGCGGGCGCAATCGGTCGTCCAGGCGGGCGGGTTCGTCGGCGCGGCGATGGCGTCCAGGCGATGGGTGGCCATGGTCTCGTCGATCGACCGCCGGGAGAGGTCCTTCAGCTCGGTGCGCATGGCCCGGTACCCGGGGTCGGTGGTGGGAGGCGCGACGAGGGCCTGCTCGAACAGCTCCTGGCCCGCGAAACAGGTCCGCTCCGCCGGGTGGGTGCGGTTGAACTCGATCAGTTCGGCGAGGTTCCGGGGCCCGTCGCGGGTGGCGAGGTAGGCGTTGATGTCCCGGTGGAACTCGCTGAGCAGCGCCGGGAACTCAAGTTCCGCGAGCCGGTTCTGGTACGGGGGCGTCACCTCGACCACCTTGGCACCCGCGGTGCGCAGCCTGTCCGCCGTGCGGGTCATCACGGCGTCCACCTCGGGCCCGAGCGACGGCAGCCGCCACAGGCCGATCCGCTTGCCGCGCAGACCGCCGGGGTGCGTCAGCCCGTCCAGGGCGCCGAGGGAGCGCGCGGTGTCGCCCGTGCCGAGCACCGAGAGGGTGAGCGCGGCATCGACCACATTGCGTGCCATGGGCCCCGCGGTGTCCTGCTCGGCGGAGATGGGCACCACACCTGTCTGGCTGACCAGGCCGAGGCTGGGTTTGTGGCCGACCACCCCGTTCATCCCGGCCGGGCACACGATCGAGCCGTCCGTCTCCGTGCCGATCGCCACCTGTGACAGCGACGCGGCGAGCGCGGCGGCGGAACCGGAGGACGAACCGCACGGGTTCCGGTCCAGTACGTAGGGATTGTTGGTCTGCCCGCCCGTGGCCGACCACCCCGATGTCGGTTTCGCCGCACGGAAGTTCGCCCACTCGGACAGATTGGTCTTGCCGAGGATCACCGCACCCTCGTCCCGTAGCCGGGTCACCAGCCCGGCATCGTTGTCCGGCCGGTCCCCGGCCAGCGCGAGCGACCCGGCCGTGGTCGGCATACCGCGGGTGTCCACGTTGTCCTTGAGCAGCACGGGTATGCCGTCGAGCGGTCCCCGGGTGTCCCCGCGCCGGTGTCTGGCGTCGCTCGCCGCCGCCTGCCGAAGGGCCGTCGGGTCGGTGCGCAGCACCGCGTTGATCTTTGGATCGATGGTCTTGATCCGCCACAGATAGGCGGTGGTCAGTGCCGAGGACGTTAACGAACCCTCCGCCATCCGGGCCTGCAGCTCCGGGATCGTCACGGTGTCCAGATCGACGCCGAGCGCCGGGGGCGAACCGGCCTGCGGGGACGGTCCGGCGACGCCTGGTTCCGCGGCCTCCGCACGGGAGCCCGGTGCCCCCGTCAGGAGTGGCGCCGCGACCAGGGCGGCGAGCAGTGCGGCGGTGCTTCTCATTCTCATGCACGACATCGCACTACATGTTGATCTCCGGGGCAAGGGGCACCCGCTCATCGCCCACGGTCCCTGAGTCTGCCGGGCCCGGCCGCCCGGGCGGTGGGACCCCGGCGGGGCCGTGCGGCCGATGCCGGGCTCCGCGCCCCCTCGCCGGAAGGTCCCCCGTAGGGTTTTCCCCACCCCGGGACGGGGGGCTGCCGGATCGTGCACAGGAATCTGTGCACAGCACTCTGTGCGTATGAAGTTCACGCCGTCCCTCAGCGGGCTCAAGGCCCTCGCCCAGCCCCGACGACTCCAGATCCTGGAACAGCTGGCCGTGCACGGCCCGGCCACCTCCGCCGCCCTGGCCCGGGTGCTCGATCTCAACACCGGTGCCACCAGCTACCACTTGCGGGAGCTGGCCCGGCACGGCTTCGTCGAGGAGACGGAGGCCGAGGGCCCGGGGGGCCACAGCCGGGAACGGTGGTGGCGTGCCGTCTCCGGGGATCTGCGGCTGCCGCCGCGCAGTGAGCAGGACGCCGGAACACGTCCGGTGGTCGATGAGATGAACCGGCTCGCCTACGCCGCCGACCTGCGGCTGTTCGAGCAGTTGCAGCGGGAGAGCGACGAACTGGGCGCGTGGATGGACGCCTTCCCGTACTCGCGCGGCACGATCCGGCTGACGCTCGACGAACTGCACGACTTCTTCGAGGAGTACATCGCGCTCCTCAACCGGTACAAGCGGCCGGACGGCGAGACCCCTGAGGGGGCACGGACCGTGCTCACCCGCCTGCTGGCCTTCCCGGCCCCCGACCGGACGGGTGAGGACGATGCGTAGCCCCGGGCCGCACGCCGCCGTCCGCCTCGACGCGGTGACGAAGGTGTACGGCCGCGGAGACCGGGAGGTCCGGGCGCTCGACGCCGTGTCCGCCACGATCCCCGCCGGTACCTTCACCGCGGTCATGGGACCGTCGGGCTCGGGCAAGAGCACGTTCCTGCACTGTGCGGCCGGCCTGGACAGGCTGACCTCCGGCGCGTCGTGGATCGGCGACACCGAACTCAGCGGAATGGACGAGAACCGGTTGACCGTCCTGCGGCGGCGGCGCGTCGGTTTCGTCTTCCAGGCATTCAACCTCCTGCCGTCGCTGACGGTGCGGGACAATGTCACGCTGCCGCTGCGGCTGTCCGGAACCCGGGTCGACCGCCGCCGTCTTGAGGAGGTCCTGACCAGGGTGGGGCTGGCGGGCAGGGCCGGGGCGCGGCCCGGCCGGCTCTCCGGCGGCCAGCAGCAGCGGGTCGCCATCGCCCGGGCACTGATCACCAGCCCCGATGTGATCTTCGGTGACGAGCCGACGGGCGCGCTGGACACCGTGACGGCCAGGGAGATCCTCGCCCTGCTGCGGGCCTGTGTGGACGGCTCCGGGCAGACCGTCGTGATGGTCACGCACGACCCGGTGGCCGCCTCGTACGCGGACACCGTGCTCTTCCTCGCCGACGGCCGCGTCGTCGACCGGATGGCGTCGCCGACGGCCGACCGGGTCGCCGACCGGATGACCCGTATCGGAGCGTGGAACTGATGCTGCGTTACGCGTGGGCGACCCTCAGGGCGCGCAGGGCGGGGTTCGCCGGCGCGTTTCTCGCGCTGCTGTGTGCCTCGGCCGTGGTGAGCGCGTGCGGTGCGCTGCTGGAGACCGGGCTGCGCGGCGAGATCCGCACCGAGCGCTACGCGGGCACGCCGATCGTCGTGTCCGGCGACCAGAACGTCCACCACCGGCAGAAGAAGGGCGACAAGACCAAGCACAAGGCGAAGCCGCTCGGCGAGCGCGTCCATCTGCCGTCCGGCACCGCCGAACGGATCGCGAGGGTCCCCGGGGTGCGGGCCGCCGTGCCGGAGATCGGCTTTCCCGCCGTCCTGGCCGGCCGGGACGGCGCGCTCCTGGGCGGCCCGGACGGGAAGGAGTCGCTGGGGCACGCCTGGACCTCGGCCGCGCTGACCCCGTTCCGGATCGAGCGGGGACGGGCGCCCCGGGGCGCGCGGGAGATCGTCGTCGACCGGGGACTGGCCGCCCGCGCCGGTCTGGAACCCGGTGCGAGGGTCACCGTGCAGGCCACGCGCGCGCCGGGGGCCTACACGGTGGTGGGTGTCGCCACCACTCCGCGCGGCGGACCGGTGGAACAGGCCGCGATCTTCTTCACTCCCGGTGAGGCCCGGCGGCTCGCCGGGCACGGCGGCGGGTACACCGTGGTCGGTGTTCTGCCGGAGGCCGGTGTGAACACCCGTGAGCTGGCCGGGAGGGTGACGGCGGCCCTCAGGGAGACCCCGGGTGTCCGCGAGCAGGTGAACACGGGCGGCGGCCGGGGTCCGGTGGAGTTCCTCGACGCCGCCAAGGCGCGGGTCGAGCTGATCAGCATGGGCGGGGCCATGGGCGCCGTCGGCCTGCTGGTCGCGGTCCTGGTCGTGTCAGGCACCTTCGCCCTGTCGATCCAGCAGCGCCGCCGGGAGATCGCCCTGCTGCGGGCCGTGGGGGCGACGCCCCGGCAGGTCCGGAGGCTGATCGGGCGCGAGGCGGTGCTCATCGGCTGCGTGGCGGGTGTGCTCGGCGCCGTGGCCGGGCTGCCCCTCGCATCCTGGCTGCACGCGAAGTTCGTCGGGTTCGGGACGATCCCGGAGACCCTCGGGATCGTCCGCGGTCCGTTCCCCGTGGGCGCGGCCGTCGCGGCGACCGTGTTCGCGTCCTGGGCGGCGGCGCGGATCTCGGCCCGCCGTACCACCCGTATCCGCCCGGCCGAGGCCCTGACGGAAGCCTCGGTCGAGAGCAGTCGGCTCGCCCGGGGGCGTCTCGTCGCCGGGGCACTTCTGCTGGCGGGCGGGATCGTGCTGCTCGTCGTCCTGAGCGGGCTGCGCACCGAGCCGGCCTCGATGCCCGTGACCTACCTCGTCGTCCTGGTGATCTCGGTCGCGCTGGCGCTGCTCGGTCCCGCGACGGCCCGGGGAGCGCTGGCCGTACTGGGCGCTCCGCTGCGGCTGTCCCGGGTCGCGGGACACCTCGCGGCCCGCAACGCCCGCGCGAACGCCCAGCGGCTCTCCGCGGTCATCACGCCGCTCACCCTGCTCGTCGGCATGGCGTGCACCATCGTCTTCGCCCAGACCACCCTGGGGAGCGCCGCCGAACGGCAGGTCAGGGAGGGCGTGCGGGCGGACTGGGTGGTCGAATCGCCGGGTCCCGGTGTGCCGGGCGCGGCGGCCGAGCGGATCCGTGCCCTCCCCGGGGTGACCGCGGTCACCGAGGTGGTGCGCACCACCGTGCGCTCTCCCGGTCTGGACAAGTACACCGTCCAGGGCGTCACCCCTGAGGGTCTGTCCGCCACCATGGATCCGGAGGTCACCGAGGGCTCGCTGGACCGGCTCGACGAACGCGGCGTCGCGGTCAGCGACCTGGTCGCCGACCGGAAGGGCCTGCGGCCCGGCAGCACGATGAAACTGGTTCTCGGCGACGGCACCCCGGTCACCCTGACCGTCGTCGCGGTCTACGGGCGCGGCCTCGGCTTCGGCGACCTGACCATGGCGCACGGCCTGGTGGCCGCGCATGTCGACAATCCGCTCGGTGATTCGCTGCTGGTCGCCACCTCGGAGAAGCCGCACGGCGGCGGAATCGGCCGTACGGAACTGGCCGCGGCCGTACGGGACTTCCCGGGCGTCGCGGTACGGGAGAGCGGACACGCGGCTGACCGGCGGGCGGCGCTCCAGCGGGAGAACGCCGAGGTCACCTATGTGGGCATGGGTCTCATCCTGGCCTTCACCACGATCGCGTCGGTCAACACCCTGGCCATGTCCACCGCCGACCGCGCACGCGAGTTCGCGCTGCTGCGCCTGACCGGTTTGACCCGGCGTCAGGTGCTGCGGATGCTCCGGCTGGAGGCGCTGGCGGTGGCGCTGACGGCGGTGGTCCTGGGCACCGGGATCGCGCTGGCCACCCTCACGTCGTTCAGCATCGGCATGACGGGGCGGGCAGCCCCGTCCATGTCCCCCGGCGTCTATCTGGCGATCACGGCCACCGCCGCGGCTCTCGCCCTGGCCGCCACCGCGTGGCCCGCCAGGATCGCCCTGCGCGAACGGCCGACCGATGTGATCGGTACCTGACATCCGTGCATCCGTAGGCGCATCGCTCCACCTCCCCGCACCGCGCGTCCGGTGGCTCCGGCGGAGGCGGGGGCGAGCGCCTCACGCAGGGAGCGGGCTCGCACAGGAGCGAGGCTCACGCGCGTACGGGCCTCATGCGCGTACGGCTCACGCGGGGTCTCACGCGGGAGCGGGCTCCTCGCCCGTACGCCCCGGGGGCGCCGCCGGTGCCGCCGCCGGGGCTGTCCCGGGCCGGGTCTCCGGCAGCGCGGCGAAGCAGGCGGTGCTCAGGACCGCGATTCCGGTCAGCCAGGCGGCGACCCCCCAGGGCG
>NZ_JBSGUP010000479.1:0-6314 GCF_053607985.1 Streptomyces sp. NPDC055078 | reverse complement strand
CATCAGGGGCGAGGCCCGGCAGATCAGGTCGGCCGCCGAGACGGCGGCCGAGCGGATGCGCTCGGAGGCCCGCGCGGCGGCCGACCATGCCGTGGACGAGGCGCGGGAGGCCGCGGCCAAGCGCCGCAGGGACGCGGCGGAACAGGCCGACCAGCTCATGAACAAGGCTCAGGAGGAGGCGCTGCGCGCGGCGCTGGAGGCCGAGGAGCAGGCCGACACCATGGTGGGCGCGGCCCGCAAGGAGGCCGAGCGGCTGGTCGCGGAGGCGACCGTCGAGGGCAACACGCTGGTGGAGCGGGCCCGTACGGACGCCGACGACCTGCTGGTGGGCGCGCGCCGCGACTCCACCGCCATCAGGGACCGCGCCGAGGAGCTGCGGATCCGGGTCGAGGGCGAGGTCGAGGAGCTGCACAACCGCGCCCGCCGGGAGACCACCGAGCAGATGAAGACGACGGGCGAGCGCGTCGACCAGTTGATGAAGGCGGCCCACGAGCAGCGCGATGAGGCGTCCCAGAAGTCCAAGGAGCTGCTGTCCGAGGCGTCTTCGGAGGCGAGTACGGTACGGATCGCCGCGGTCCGCAAGGCCGAGTCACTGCTCAAGGAGGCCGAGCAGAAGAAGGCCGAGCTGATCCGCGAGGGCGAGCGGATCAGGTCGGAGGCCGAGATCGAGGCGAAACGTCTGGTCGGCGACGGCAAAAGGGAGTTGGATGTGCTGGTGCGCCGGCGCGAGGACATCCAGACCGAGATCTCCCGGGTGCAGGATGTCCTGGAGGCGCTGGAGTCGTTCGAGACGCCGTCCGCGAACAGCAAGCCGTCCGGCTCCGGAGGCGGCGTCAAGGCGGGTGCGACAGCGGGGGTTACCCGTTCGAGTGGCAAGTCTTCTGACGGCTAGCCACTCAAAAGACTGGACATTCTCCAGATCAAACCCGTATCCGCTCGATGACACGCCGCTAAGGCGCCTAGGATTCCCCCTATCACCTCACCGGTCCCATTCGACAGGAACCCCATGAGCGACACATCCTCCCCCTTCGGCTTCGAGCTCGTGCGGCGTGGTTACGACCGCGGCCAGGTGGACGACCGCATTACCAAACTCGTTGCCGACCGTGATAGTGCACTGACCCGGATCACCTCCCTGGAGAAGCGCATCGAGGAGTTGCACCTCGAAACGCAGAACGCCCAGGCCCAGGTCACCGACGCGGAGCCCTCGTACGCCGGTCTCGGCGCCCGCGTCGAGAAGATCCTCCGCCTCGCCGAGGAGGAGGCGAAGGACCTGCGCGAGGAGGCCCGCCGCGCCGCCGAGCAGCACCGCGAGCTTGCCGAGTCCGCCGCCCAGCAGGTGCGCAACGACGCCGAGTCGTTCGCGTCCGAGCGCAAGGCGAAGGCCGAGGACGAGGGCGTCCGGATCGTCGACAAGGCGAAGAGCGACGCCACCCAGCTGCGCGGCGAGGCGCAGAAGGACGCGCAGTCCAAGCGCGAGGAGGCCGACGCGCTCTTCGAGGAGACCCGCGCCAAGGCCGCCCAGGCCGCCGCCGACTTCGAGACGAATCTCGCCAAGCGCCGTGAGCAGTCCGAGCGGGATCTGGCGTCGCGTCAGGCGAAGGCGGAGAAGCGGCTCGCGGAGATCGAGCACCGCGCCGAGCAGCTGCGCCTGGAGGCCGAGAAGCTGCGTACGGACGCGGAGCGCCGGGCCCGTCAGACGGTGGAGACCGCGCAGCGTCAGTCCGAGGACATCGTGGCCGACGCCAACGCCAAGGCCGACCGTATCCGCAGCGAGTCGGAGCGCGAGCTGGCGGCGCTCACCAACCGCCGCGACTCGATCAACGCGCAGCTGACGAACGTCCGCGAGATGCTGGCCACGCTGACCGGTGCCGCGGTGGCGGCGGCCGGTACGCCCGCCGACGACGAGCCGATCTCCCGCGGTGTCCCGGCCCAGCAGTCCCGCTGAGCCGTCCGTATGAGGTCCCGTTAGGTCTCGTTGGGTCCCTCAGGGGACTCGTAAGGTCTCGTTCGTATCAAGATTGCCCCATGCCCCCCGTCGCTCAAGTGGCGGGGGGCATGGCGTGCCTTTAGCGTTGCCGCATGATCGAGCTTGAGGGCCTCACCAAGCACTTCGGTGCCAAGGTCGCCGTCGACCATCTCTCGTTCCAGGTCAGGCCGGGGGTGGTGACCGGCTTCCTCGGTCCGAACGGCGCGGGCAAGTCGACGACGATGCGGATGATGCTCGACCTCGACAATCCGACGAGCGGCAGCGTACGGATCGACGGCAAGCACTACCGCGACCTTGAGGAGCCGCTGAAGTACATCGGCGCGCTGCTGGACGCCAAGGCGATGCACGGCGGGCGGAGCGCGTACAACAATCTGCTCTGTCTGGCGCAGGCGAACCGTATTCCCGCGTCCCGGGTCTCCGAGGTGCTGGACGTGGTCGGGCTGAGCGCGGTGGCGCGGAAGAAGTCGAAGGGCTTCTCCCTCGGAATGGGCCAGCGGCTGGGTATCGCCTCGGCGCTGCTGGGCGATCCGGAGATCCTGATGTTCGACGAGCCGGTCAACGGGCTCGACCCCGAGGGAATCCACTGGATCCGCAATCTGATGAAACAGCTCGCCTCCCAGGGGCGCACGATCTTCGTCTCCTCCCATCTGATGAGCGAAATGGCCCTCACCGCCGAACACTTGATCGTGATCGGCCAGGGACGGCTGCTCGCCGACACCTCGATGGCGGCGTTCATCCACGAGAACTCCCGCAGTTATGTACGGCTGCGCTCACCGCAGCAGGAGCAGTTGCGCGATGTGCTCCACGGCGCGGGGTTCACCGCGGTCGAGACCTCGGGCGGGGCGCTGGAGATCGACGGTGCGACCACGGAGGAACTGGGTGAGCTGGCGGCCGGGCACCGGATCGTGCTGCATGAGCTGAGCGGCCAGCGCGCCTCCCTGGAAGAAGCGTTCATGCAGATGACGGCGGGCGCCGTCGAATACCACGCGCACGGGACGAGCGAGGGCCCGTCTGCACAGCAGCCACCCGGCCCCCAGTGGGGCGAGAACTACCGGAGCAGGGAGGGATCCTGACCCATGGCCTCGGTACCCGCGGTCCTCACCTCGGAGTGGACCAAGATCCGTTCGGTGTCGTCGACGACCTGGACGCTGGTGTCCGCCTTCGTGGTCACGGTGGCGATGAGCGCCGCGCTGTGCGCGCTGTTCAAGGCGACGTTCGACGATCTCTCCCAGGAGGAGCAGCTCACCTTCGACCCGACGTTCGCCAGTTTCTCGGGGATGGTTCTCGGCCAGTTGGCGATGGTGGTGTTCGGGGTACTGGTGGTCGGCACGGAGTACAGCTCCGGCATGATCCGTACCTCGCTCGCCGCCGTGCCGCAGCGGGCGACCTTCCTCTTCAGCAAGATCACGGTGGCCACGGCACTGGCGCTGGCCACGGGCCTGGCGACGAGCTTCGTCTCCTTCTTCCTCGGGCAGGCGCTGCTGGGCGAGCACCGGACGACGCTCGGCGCGGACAACGTCCTGCGCGCGGTGGTCGGCGGCGGTCTCTACATGGGGCTGATCGCACTGTTCTCGATGGCCGTCGCGACGATGCTGCGCAGCTCGATGCTTTCGCTGGGCATCCTGATGCCGTTCTTCTTCCTGGTCTCGCAGATCCTGGCGTCGGTGCCGAAGGCGAAGACGGTCGCCCGGTACTTCCCGGACCAGGCGGGCTCCAAGATCATGCAGGTGGTGCCGGAGGCGATGGGCACCGACAAGGCGCCGTACGGCCCCTGGGCCGGGCTGGGGATCATGCTCATCTGGGTCGTGGTGGCGCTGGCCGGCGGGTATCTGGTGCTCAAGAAGCGGGACGCGTAGCAGTACGGGTAGGGCCGGGGGCGCCGGGGGCCGGAAGCGCGGCGGGCAGGGGTCCGGGGTTCGAGGTCCGGGGTCCGGGGTCCGGAGGCGCGGCGGGCAGGGACCCGGGGCCGGGGTCCGGGGTCCGGAAGACACGTAGCGGCCCGGAAGCGGGACGCGCGGCGGCCCGGATTCCGCTCCCCCGCCGGGTCCCGCCGACCGCTCCCGTACCACCCGCAACGTTGTGAAAGTGTTACGGCGTGGCTGGAACTGTCAAAGAGTAGCTATCCTCCTAACTCTTACGGGGGCGTGCGCTGGACAGCCGTGCCCCGACGACCCGCAAGTCGATGGGGCTGGAGAATGATCGAGGCAGTCGGCCTGACGAAGCGCTACGGCGCCAAGACGGCCGTGTACAACCTTTCCTTCTCGGTGAGGCCCGGTGCCGTCACCGGGTTCCTCGGCCCCAACGGCGCGGGCAAGTCCACCACGATGCGCATGATCCTCGGCCTCGACAACCCGACGTCGGGCACGGTGACGATCGGCGGGCGGCCCTTCAGGGACGTCCCGAACGCGCCCCGCCAGGTCGGCGCGCTCCTGGACGCCAAGGCCGTGCACGGCGGGCGCAGCGCGCGCAACCATCTGCTCTCGCTGGCGCAGCTCTCCGGCATCCCCGCCCGCCGGGTGGACGAGGTCCTCGGGGTCGTCGGCCTCCAGGAGGTGGCCAAGAAGCGTTCCAAGGGCTTCTCCCTCGGTATGGGCCAGCGGCTGGGCATCGCGTCGGCGCTCCTCGGCGACCCTCAGGTGCTGCTGTTCGACGAGCCGGTCAACGGGCTCGACCCTGAGGGCATCCTCTGGGTCCGCAATCTGATGAAGCAGCTCGCCGCCGAGGGCCGTACGGTCTTTGTCTCCTCGCATCTGATGAGCGAGATGGCCCTCACCGCCGACCATCTGATCGTGATCGGGCGCGGCCAGCTGCTGTCCGACATGAGCGTCGGCGACTTCATCACGGCGAACTCCGCGGACTTCGCCCGGGTGCGCACCCCGGAGGGCGAGCCGCAGCAGCGCGAGAAGCTGTCCGCCACGCTCACCGAGGCGGGCGCGCAGGTCATGTCGGAGCCGGACGGCGCCCTGCGGATCATGGGGCTGCCGCTGCCGCGGATCAGCGATCTGGCGCACTCCGCCGATGTCCGGCTGTGGGAGCTGTCGCCGCACCGGGCCTCGCTGGAGGAGGCGTATATGCGGATGACACAGGGCGCGGTCGACTACCGCTCGACGTCCGACCAGAAGGCGGGTCTTGTCCCGCAGCCGATGCCCGGGTACGGGCCGCCGCAGCCGCAGATCCCCGAGGTCCCGCAGCAGGGCTGGTACGCCCCGCCGCCGGCCGGCCACAATCCGTACGCCGCGGCGCCGGGTGCCGGCCACGCCCCGGGCGGCGGCCACGCCCCGGGCGGCGCGGTCCCGCCCTCCGCGGCGCCCATCGCCCCGCCGGGTGCCGTCCCGCCGACCAGCGCCCCGCCGGCCGCTCCCCGGGCCGCCGCCGCCCCCGCCGACCAGACCACCAAGCCCGAGGACCCCCGATGAGCACCCCCTACCAGCGGCAGGGCGCTCCCGGCGCTGTGTACTCCTCGCCGATCCCGATCCGCAGGGCCCACCTCGGCGACGCGCTCGCCTCCGAGTGGACCAAGATCCGTTCCGTACGGTCCACGATGTGGACGCTCGGGGTGATGGTCGTCCTGATGATCGCCAGCGGTGTGCTGGTCGCCTGGGCGGTCTCGGCCTCCGGAACCGATGTCCGGGGCGAGCCGATCCTGGCTCTCGGCTTCTTCGGCACCCTGCTCAGCAGCATCTGTGTGATCACTCTCGGAGTGCTGACGGTCACGTCGGAGTACGGCACCGGCATGATCAGAACCACGCTGACGGCGTGCCCCAGCCGGTCCCGGGTACTGACCGCCAAGGCGCTCGTGTTCTTCGCGCTCGTCTTCACCGTCACGCTGGTGCTCACCGCGCTCGTCGCCGTGATCCAGCTCGCGATCGTCGGCCAGGGCGTCACCCCCGATGGCGAGGAGTGGTTCCGCGCCACCTTCGGTGTCAGCCTCTGGCTCGCGCTCCTCGGGCTGCTGTCGCTGGCGGTGGGCTCACTGATCCGCCACTCGGCGGGGGCCGTCACGATCATGATCGGCGTGGTGCTGCTGCCGCTGGTGCTGGCGCTGTTCATGTACTCGGATTCACTCAGCGGGGTGCGCGACGCGTTCTTCGAGTACTCGATCCCCAGCCAGCTCGGTGTCCTCTACGGCAACACCGTGTCCGAATCGGGCGGCCCGCAGGGCTGGGACCCGCTGTGGATCATGCTGGGGGTGGCGGGCGTCGCGCTGGCCGCCGCGTACGCCGCGCTGAACTCCCGCGACGTCTAGGGCCTGTCCGGGACCCGGCGGACAGGCTCCGTACTCCGGCTCAGTACTTCGGCGCGTTACGGGACCGCCGCACCCTTGTGG
>NZ_JBSGUP010000478.1:0-6323 GCF_053607985.1 Streptomyces sp. NPDC055078 | reverse complement strand
GCGCCACCCGGACCGCGCGGCGCGGGGGCGGACCGGTGGCCTGGGCGGGGCCGCCCCGCGGCCTGGGGCCTACAGCCCCAGCGCCCCGCCCAGCGCCTGGGCCAGGGCCAGCGCGCCGCCGCTCGCGCCCACACCCGCCTGAATGGTCTCCAGCCAGCGGCGGACCCGGCCCTCCTCGATCGCCCGGCCCTCCTCCTGGGCGGTGACGATCTCGCCCTGCACCAGCTCCGCGTGCCCGACAAGACCGGGGCGCTCGCTACGGAGCTGCTGCACCAGCTCCGCCGCCAGCCGCGCCACGGCCTCGGCGGACGCGCCGTCCTGGTTGATCTCCACCCGGCCCTGCCCGGAGACATTGATGTTGGTGTTCTGGTTGCCGAACTGGTGCCGGCCGCCGCTGATGTCGCCGAAGTTGTAGGTGTTCACCGAGGACCCCGTTCCGTGGGTGTTGGGCGTGAGGTGTTGGCTGTGAGGTGTTGGGCGTGGTGTGTGCTGTGCGCTGGTGCGGAAGCGGTGGGCGGCGCCGCCGGATCAGGTGGTCTTGCCGCCGCCCGCGGGCTGTGCCTGCGGCCCGGCCTGGCCCTGCTGCCCGCCACCTCCCCCGCCGCCTCCCCCTCCGGGGGTGTTGGTGTTGGTGTTCTGGTTGCCGAACTGGTGCTGTCCGCCGGTGACCTGGCCGATGTTGTACGTCTGGTTGGTGATCACATTCTGGGCTTGGTCCAGGTCGCTGGTGTCGATGTTGTGATCCTTGAGGAACTTCCGCGTCGCGACCAGGACACCGTCCTGGAGCCTCTGCAGGACATCGGTGGCGTCCATGCGCTCGTCGTACTCCATCAGATCCGCGTCGGTGGCGGCGCGCTCGCGCAGGCTGTCCAGCGCCCCGTAGTCGTACACCACATGGTGCTTGGTGATCTCCCGCCGGATCTTCCGCAGCGTCCGGCGCCGGTCCGCGCCGTGCCAGTACCGCCGCAGGATCCGCCCGGGTGAGCCCAGCAGCATCCAGCGCAGACTGCTCGCGGTGAACTTCACCAGCGCCCACCACTCCTCGGTGCCCCCGAGCGGCAGATAGGCGACATAGTCGAACCGTGCCCGCACGGGCGGCAGAACATACGCCGCCACCTGCCAGGACAGCCGGTCGCCGGTCTTGCGCGCCCGCAGATGCATCGACACCACGTACTTGCCGCCGCTGCCGACCATCTCCAGGCTGAGATAGGTCCGCATGCCGCCGCCCTCGCGGAGCACACCGGACTGGACGAGCTGTTTGTCGATCCGCGCGAGGGGACGGCCCAGCGGGTCGGGCAGCAACTGCGCGCCGAGGCTGCGTACATGGAGCCCGCGCACATAGAGGCGATTACGGGCCCGCAGCCCATCCAGGCCCGCTATGTCGCCCATCTCCCGGGCCATGAACGTGTGCAGATCGACCGGGTCGAACGGCCTGATGGTGAGCTTGCCGCCGCCGGGCGCGTCCGCGGGCCGCCCGACGTCCAGGCTCGGCCAGACGAACTCCTTGATCTTCTCGCCGCTGCCGACGAACGGATTGACCGCCTCCGCCCGTGCGTCATACGGCACCACATTCGCCAGCCGCAGCGCCTTGAGCCGCTCCTCCGTCTTCGGGTCGAGCGCGGGCGCGAGATCCTGCGGTTTCCGCCTGTCCCGGTACGCCGCGCGGGCGGCCCGCCACGCCGAGTGCCCCGTGTGGTGGACCGCGCCCGCGGCCACCAGCAGCGCGACCCCGGTACCCGCCGCGAATCCCGTGGCCGCGCTCTGCCGGCCGTCCACCAGCGCCACCAGCGCGGCGACCAGCGTTCCGACCACCACGAGCAGCAGTACGGCAAGCTGTGTGTCCCGGAACCTCCGGCGCTGCTGCGCCGCCCTGGCGTGCCGCACCAGCGCCACCAGATTGATCCCGAGCGGCAGTCCGATCGCCTTCAGCCGGTCCGCCGTGAACTCGTCCAGCACTTCCTGGGCGAATCCCTCGTCCAGATGAGTGTGCGCGCACAGCAGCCGGGTAACCGCGTCATCGCGGTACTGCGGCAGGGGCGGCAAGGTTCGTGGCGTCATCGGTCCCCCTCCATCTGATGCCACCCTCCAGCCTAGAGAGAACCCCCGCGCCTGTCCCCCAATCGCGCACGTCCCCCCTCCAGCGACCGATCGGAGGCTCGCATACCCGGTCCGGCAAATCTGACCTGGCAAATCCAGCCCCGCCGGCGTTGGCCCGCCTGGAAACTCGCTACCTGGTCCGGCAAATCCGACAGCCGGGCAAATTCAGCCCCGCCGGCGTTTGAGGCGCTGGGGGTCCCCCCACGCCGCAGGGCGTAGGGGGCGGTTCGGGGCGGAGCCCCGGGAGCGGCTCGCGGTCTCGGCCGGGCCTGTGGCCGGACCGCCTCGCCGGGGCGTGTGCCCGGACACCCAGCCGGGCCGGAGGCTCACACCGCGGAGCCCCGGGAGCGGCTCGCGGTCTCGGCCGGGCCGGCGGCCGGACCGCCCGCGCCGATCGGGGACCCGGACACCCGGGCCGGAGGTCCACGGCGCGGAGCCCAGGGCACGCCAAGGCGCGTCAGCCCGGCAACACCACCCGCTCCACCCCCGCGTACACATTCATATTCGCTCCCCGCAGAAACCCCACCAGCGTCAGCCCCGCCTCCCCCGCCAGATCCACCGCCAGCGACGACGGCGCGGACACCGCGGCCAGCACCGGCACCCCGGCCATCACCGCCTTCTGGGCCAGCTCGAACGACGCCCGCCCCGAGACGAGCAGCACCGCCCGGGACAGGGGCAGGTCGCCGTTCTGCACCGCGCGGCCGATCAGTTTGTCCACCGCGTTGTGCCGTCCGACGTCCTCGCGGACATCGAGCAGCTCGCCGTCCTCGGTGAAGAGGGCGGCGGCATGGAGCCCGCCGGTCCGGTCGAAGACGCGCTGGGCCGCCCGCAGCCGGTCGGGCAGGAGCGAGAGCAGCGCGGGGGTGAGCCGTACCGGAGGGGTGTCGGCGATGGGGAAGCGGGCGTGCGTCCGTACGGCGTCGAGGCTGGCCTTGCCGCACAGACCGCACGACGACGTGGTGTAGACGTTCCGCTCCAGGGTGATGTCGGGGACAGGCACCCCGGGGGCCAGCTGGACATCCACCACGTTGTACGTATTGGTCCCGTCGGCGGTCGCCCCGGCGCAGTACACGATCGACCGCACCTCGTCCGCCGCCCCGATCACTCCCTCGCTGACCAGGAATCCCGCCGCGAGCGCGAAGTCGTCACCCGGGGTGCGCATGGTGATCGCGAGCGGCTTCCCGTTCAGCCGAATCTCCAGCGGTTCCTCGGCCACCAGGGTGTCGGGCCGGGTGGAGACCGCGCCGTCCCTGATCCGCAGGGTCCGGCGGCGCTCGGTGACCCGTCCCATGGTGCTCACATCCGATTCTGTGCTGCCGCGTACGGCGGTCCGTGCCTGCCGCGTACGGCTGTCCGTGGTGGAAGTCTCATTGTCCCGCGCCCCGACCCCGCCGGTCGCCCGGGGCGGGCCACCGTGACACCCTTGGGGAAGCTCCAAATTCCGCACCCGGAATCCTGTGGGATCACCTGCCCTCGTACCCGGGGGTAGCAGCGAAGACTGGGGCATTCGACTGCCCGCACGGAGGGGATCCGCACATGACCGGCTCACGCATCGTCGCACTCGGGCACTACCAGCCCGCAGCGGTGCTCACCAATGAGGACCTGGCGGCCCTGGTCGACACCAGCGACGAGTGGATCCGTTCCCGCGTCGGGATCGAGACCCGCCACCGGGCGGCGGACGACGAACCGGTCGACGAACTGGCCGCCCACGCGGGCGCCAAGGCACTCGCCGCCGCCGGGCTGACCCCCGGGGACATCGGGCTCGTCCTGGTCGCCACGTCCACGGCGATCGACCGCTCCCCGAACACGGCGGCGCGGGTCGCCGCCCGGCTCGGCATGGCCTCGCCCGCCGTGATGGACCTGAATGTGGTCTGCGCCGGGTTCACCCACGCCCTGGCCACCGCCGACCACGCCGTACGGGCCGGTTCGGCGGACCGGGTCCTGGTGATCGGCGCGGACAAGATGACCGCGATCACCGACTGGACCGACCGCACCACCTGTGTGCTGACCGGCGACGGCGCGGGCGCCGCGATCGTGGAGGCGTCGCCGGATGACGAGGAGCCCGGGATCGGCCCCGTGCTGTGGGGTTCGGTCCCGGCGATGGGCCACGCGGTACGGATCGAGGGCTCCCCGCCCCGGTTCGCCCAGGAGGGCCAGGCCGTCTACCGCTGGGCCACCACCCAGCTGCCGCCCATCGCGCGCCGGATCTGCGAGCGCGCCGGCGTGCTGCCGGAGGAGCTGGCCGCGCTGGTGCTGCACCAGGCGAATCTGCGGATCATCGAGCCCATGGCCCAGAAGATCGGCGCGGTGAACGCGGTGATCGCCCGCGATGTGGTGGAGTCAGGCAACACCTCGGCCGCCTCCATTCCGCTCGCCCTGGCCAAGCTCGTGGAGCGCGGTGAGATCGCGTCGGGCGACCCGGTGCTGCTGTTCGGCTTCGGCGGCAACCTCTCGTACGCCGGTCAGATCATCCGCTGCCCCTGAAGCGCCCCCGATGCGCCCCTCAAGCGACCGTGCGGGGCCCGGAAGCCAGGCAGACTGACGCCATGGTGACCAAGCGAAGCGCGGGGCTGCTGCTGTTCCGCGGCCGGGGCGAGAGCGTCGAGATCCTCATCGGCCATATGGGCGGACCCTTCTGGGAGGGCCGGGACGAGCAGTCCTGGTCGGTGCCGAAGGGGGAGTACACCCAGCAGGAGGCTCCCATGGCGGCGGCGCGGCGGGAGTTCGAGGAGGAGCTGGGGCTCGCGCCGCCCGTGGGGGAGTGGCGTCCGCTGGGTGAGGCCCGGCAGCCGGGCGGCAAGATCGTGACCGTCTGGGCCATGGAGGCGGACCTCGACACCGCGCTTGTGGTACCGGGGACCTTCACCATGGAGTGGCCCCCGCGCTCGGGGCGGATGGCCGAGTTCCCGGAGATCGACCGGGCGGAGTGGACCCCTCTGGCGCGCGCCTACCGCAGGCTCGTGGCCGGGCAGCGGGTCTTTCTCGACCGGCTGACGGAGCTGCTGAGCGCGGACCGGGAGCGCCGAATGCCTTGATCGTCCCCGAATGCCCCACCCTTTGTCCCGAGTGTGGAAGAAGTTGCGCCGGATCTCTGCGCAAGTTCTTCCCACTTGGAGAAAGCGCTGCTACGTTCCCCTCGAAAGCTCGATCAATGAGAGCGGATGGGGTTCCCCAATGCCGAAGGCCAGGGGAGGGGAGGGGCAGTTGAGACGCATGACCGCTCGACCTGCGAACGCGCATCAGGCGCGACTGCTGAAGCTGCTGCGCGACGGCGGGTCGAACTCCCGTGCCCAGCTCGGCGATCTGGTCGATCTGTCCCGCTCCAAACTGGCCGTCGAGGTCGACCGGCTGCTGGAGACCGGGCTGATCGTCGCCGACGGACTCGCCGCATCGCGCGGCGGACGCCGCTCCCACAACATCCGGCTCGCACCCGAACTGCGCTTCCTCGGCGTCGACATCGGCGCGACCTCGATAGATGTCGCGGTCACCAACGCGGAACTGGAGGTGCTCGGTCATCTCAACCACCCCATGGACGTCCGCGAGGGGCCCGTCGCGATCTTCGAGCAGGTGCTGTCGATGGCGGCCAAGCTCAGGGCCACCGGCCTCGCCGAGGGCTTCGACGGCGCGGGGATAGGTGTCCCGGGGCCGGTCCGCTTCCCCGAGGGCGTCCCGGTCGCCCCGCCGATCATGCCCGGCTGGGACGGCTTCCCCGTCCGTGAGGCCCTCAGTCAGGACCTCGGCTGTCCGGTCATGGTCGACAACGACGTGAATCTGATGGCGGTGGGGGAGCAGCACGCGGGTGTCGCCCGCTCCGTGGCCGACTTCCTCTGCGTCAAGATCGGTACGGGTATCGGCTGCGGCATCGTCGTCGGCGGCGAGGTCTACCGGGGCACCACCGGCAGCGCGGGCGACATCGGCCATATCCAGGTCGACCCCTACGGCCGCGCCTGCGCCTGCGGCAACAAGGGCTGTCTGGAGGCCCACTTCAGCGGTGCCGCGCTCGCGCGCGACGCCGAGGAAGCGGCCCGTGGCGGACGCTCCCCCGAACTCGCCGAACGGCTGGCGGCGGCCGGAAAGCTCAGCGCGATCGATGTGGCCGCCGCCGCTGCCGCCGGCGACAGCGCGTCACTCGAACTCATCCGCGAGGGCGGCAACCGGGTCGGCCAGGTCATCGCGGGACTCGTCAGCTTCTTCAACCCCGGTCGTGTGGTGATAGGCGGCGGGGT
>NZ_JBSGUP010000477.1:0-6326 GCF_053607985.1 Streptomyces sp. NPDC055078 | reverse complement strand
GACCCTGGTGGTCTGCGGGTCCGGGCGCGTCCGGCCCCCGCGTCCGCCCACCGCCCCGCCCGGGTGTCCGCCGGGTCCGTCCTCCCGGGGCGTCCGCCATGGTGCCCGGTACGGCTCGCCGGCCCGGCTGACCCGACCGGTGGGCCCGCCGCCCGACCGGGGCACCCGGGCCATCCGGGTCCGCCGGGGCCACCTGGGCCACCCGGCCCCCGGGTCCGCCGGGGCGGCCGGTGTCCCGTGCGTACGCGCCCGCCGGTTCCCGGCCGACGCGTGCCGGGCGGGCGCGGCACACCCCGCCCCTGCCATACCCCCGCACCCCCGCCCCCCTCCGCACCCGAAAGCGAGCCATGGCCGCCCCCGAGTTGATCTCCTCGCGCTCCTCCCGTGTCGCCGCCGCGCGGCGGCTGGCGAAGCGGAACTTCCGCGGCAAGGAGCGGCTGTTCCTGGCCGAGGGGCCACAGGCCGTGCGCGAGGCGGCGGGGCACCGGACCGGGGACGGCGGCCCCACGCTGGTCGAGCTGTTCAGCACCCTGGAGGCGGCGGAGCGGTACCCGGACATCGTCGGCGCGGCCCGGGACGCCGGGGCCCGGTTCCACCTCGCCGACGACGCCGTGATCGCCGACATCTCCACGACCGTCACCCCACAGGGCCTGGTGGGCGTCTGCCGCTTCCTGGACCGGCCGTTCGCCGACATCGCCGGTGCCGGGCCCCGGCTGGTCGCGGTCCTCGCCCATGTGCGCGACCCCGGGAACGCGGGCACCGTGCTGCGGTGCGCCGACGCCGCCGGAGCGGACGCCGTCGTCCTCACCGACGCCTCCGTCGACCTGTACAACCCCAAGGCGGTACGCGCGTCCGTCGGCTCGCACTTCCATCTGCCCGTCGCGGTCGGCGTCCCCGTCGAACAGGCCGTCCAGGGCCTCAGGGACGCCGGAGTGCGCGTGCTGGCCGCCGACGGGGCGGGGGAGCACGATCTCGACGCCGAACTCGACGCCGGCACCATGGGCGGCCCCACCGCGTGGATCTTCGGCAACGAGGCATGGGGCCTGCCCGAGGAGACCCGGGCCCTCGCGGACGCGGTCGTCCGCGTACCGATTCACGGAAAGGCGGAAAGTCTGAACCTCGCGACCGCCGCAGCCGTATGTCTCTACGCCTCCGCGCGCGCCCAGCGTGGCGGAAGCACTCGATGAACTGCATGGCCCATGAGGTGCGGGACCGGTTCAGGGGCTCCGCTCCGTCACGTTCAGCTAGTAGGGTGACGTGCTCGGGGGCCCACTGCGCCGGCGGAGAGGTGGGGTACGGGGATGGCTGTCGGGACGAGCAGGCCCGCTGAGACGCACATGCCGTCGCTGTGCCCTGCGGAGGGCCCCGGGGCCTTCCCGCTGGACCCCGACGAGCTTCCCGACGGACTGGTCGTCGCCGACGAGACCGGCCGGGTCATCTGCTTCAACGACGCGGCCGTCAGGATCACCGCCGTCGACCGGGCCGACGCCATCGGACTCCCCCTGGAGCGGGCCCTTCCGCTGGAGGACCTCAAGGGCCGCCGCTGGTGGACGCTGACCGATCCGTACGGCGGTCTCGCCACCCGCGTAGGACAGCCCGAGCGGAATCTGCTGCTGCCCGGCGGCCGTGAGGTCCTCGTCTCCGCCCGCTATGTGCGCGAGCGCCCCACCGGGCCGATACGAAGGCTCGTCATCAGCCTCCGAGGCACCGAGGCCCGCCGTCGCAACGAACGCAGCCACGCCGAGCTGATCGCCACGGTCGCCCATGAACTGCGCTCCCCGCTGACCTCGGTCAAGGGCTTCACCGCGACCCTGCTCGCCAAGTGGGAGCGCTTCACCGACGACCAGAAGCGGCTGATGCTGGAGACCGTCGACGCCGACGCCGACCGGGTCACCCGCCTCATCGCCGAACTGCTCGACATCTCCCGTATCGACTCCGGACGCCTTGAGGTGCGCCGCCAGCCGGTCGATGTGGCCTCGGCCGTCGGACGTCATGTCCAGGCCCATATAGCCAGCGGCCAGAGCCCCTCCCGGTTCTTCGTCCGCATCCGGCGCGAGCTGCCCGATCTGTGGGCCGACCCGGACAAGATCGACCAGGTTCTCGGCAATCTGCTCGAAAACGCGGTGCGCCACGGCGCCGGAACCGTCACCATCGAAGTGGCGCCGGCATCTCCGGCGGACACCAAGGGCGACGAGAAGGGTACGGCCGTCACCGTGAGCGACGAAGGGCCCGGCATTCCCGAGGAGTCGATGGGCCGTGTCTTCACCCGCTTCTGGCGGGGGAGCAAGCGCGGCGGGACGGGCCTGGGCCTCTATATCGTCAAGGGCATCGTCGAGGCGCACGGCGGGACGATCACCGTCGGCCGGGGGCCCGGCGGCGGCGCCGAGTTCCGATTTATCCTGCCCGTCGGCGCCCCGGCCTATCTGGCCTGAGCCGCCCGCGGGCACTCCGTACCGGGGCAGGACGCCTCCCGGACCTGGCGCGCATCGCGAAAGCCCCGCCCGGCCCGCGACGCCCGGCACCTCCCCCGGAACAGCACACCCCCCGGGACCTCTAGACTCGACCATTGGCACCTTTGCGCCCCAGTCGTCGAGCGTGGTCGCGCCCATCAGCCAATCGGAAGCACGGGAAGAGATGTCCGCACCCAACAAGTCGTACGACCCGGTCGAGGTCGAGGCACTGAAACCGGAAGAGATCGAGCGCATGCGGGACGAGGCGCTCGCCGCCTTCGCCGCCGCCGGCGACCTCGACGCGCTCGCCCACGCGAAGGTCGCGCACAGCGGCGGCACCTCGCCGCTCGCGCTCGCCAACCGGGAGATCGGCGCGCTGCCGCCGCAGGCCAAGGCCGAGGCGGGCAAGCGCGTCGGCCAGGCGCGCGGCGCGGTGAACAAGGCCCTCGCGGCCCGCCAGAGCGAGCTGGAGGCCGAGCGCGACGCCCGGGTGCTGGTCGAGGAGGCGGTCGACGTCACCCTGCCGGACGACCGCGTCCCGGCGGGCGCCCGCCATCCGCTCACCACCTTCTCCGAGCGCATCGAGGACATCTTCGTCGCCATGGGCTACGAGGTCGCCGAGGGCCCGGAGGCCGAGACCGAGTGGTTCAACTTCGACGCGCTGAACATCGGCCCGGACCACCCCGCCCGGGGCGAGGCCGACACCTTCTTCGTCCAGGGCGCGGGCACCGCCGGTGACGGCTCCGGAGTCGTGCTGCGCACCCACACCTCACCGGTGCAGATCCGCTCCCTGCTGGACCGCGAGCCCCCGGTGTATGTGATCTGCCCGGGGCGGGTCTACCGCACCGACGAGCTGGACGCGACCCACACCCCCGTCTTCCACCAGGTCGAGCTGCTCGCCGTCGACGAGGGCCTGACCATGGCCGACCTCAAGGGCACCCTGGACCACATGGTTCAGTCGCTCTTCGGCGGCGAGGGCATGAAGACCCGGCTGCGGCCGAACTTCTTCCCGTTCACCGAGCCGTCCGCCGAGATGGACATGGTCTGCTACGTCTGCCGCGGTGAGTCCGTCGGCAACCCGGACCGGCCCTGCCGCACCTGCTCCAGCGAGGGCTGGATCGAGCTGGGCGGCTGCGGCATGGTCAATCCGAAGGTGCTCGTCGCCTGCGGGGTGGACCCCGAGAAGTACAGCGGATTCGCCTTCGGGTTCGGCATCGAACGGATGCTGATGTTCCGCCACAACGTCGAGGACATGCGAGACATGGTCGAGGGCGACGTCCGGTTCACCCGGCCGTTCGGGATGGAGATCTGATGCGCGTCCCGCTTTCCTGGCTGCGGGAGTACGTCGACCTGCCGGCGGACCAGACCGGCCGTGACGTACAGACGAGGCTCGTCGCGGCGGGTCTTGAGGTCGAGAGCGTCGAACAGCTCGGCGCCGGACTCACCGGCCCACTGGTCGTCGGACAGGTCCGCACCATCGAGGAGCTGACCGAGTTCAAGAAGCCCATCCGCTACTGCACCGTCGATGTCGCGGATGCCAACACGACGGGTGAGCCGCAGGAGATCATCTGCGGTGCGCGGAACTTCTCCGTCGGCGACAAGGTCGTCGTCGCCCTGCCCGGTGCGGTCCTCCCCGGCGACTTCCGGATCGCCGAGCGCAAGACCTACGGCCGGATGTCCCGAGGCATGATCTGCTCCGCCGAGGAGCTGGGCATGGGGGGCGACGGCAGCGGCAGCGGCATTATTGTGTTGCCGCCCGAGCACGAGGTGGGCATCGACGCCACCGTCCTGCTGGAGCTGTACGACGAGGTCCTGGACATCGCCGTCACCCCCGACCGGGGCTACGCCCTGTCGATGCGCGGCGTCGCCCGCGAGGCCGCCACCGCGTACGGGCTGCCGCTGCGCGACCCCGCGCTGCTGGACGTGCCGGGACCGAACTCGTACGGCTACCCCGTCCAGGTCGCCGACCCCGTCGGCTGCGACCGCTTCACCGCGCGCACCGTCACCGGTCTCGACCCCGAGGCGCGCTCCCCGATCTGGCTGGAGCGCCGCCTCCAGAAGGCGGGTATGCGCCCGATCTCGCTCGCCGTCGACATCACCAACTACGTGATGCTGGAGCTGGGCCAGCCGCTGCACGCCTACGACCGCACCCTCATCGACGGGCCGATCGGCGTCCGCCGCGCCGAGCAGGGCGAGAAGCTCGTCACCCTCGACGGCGTCAAGCGCGTCCTGGACGCCGAGGACCTCGTCATCACCGACAACCGGGGGCCGATCGGCCTCGCGGGCGTGATGGGCGGCTCGAACACCGAGATCGCCGACTCCGCCGTCGACCCGGAGACGGGCCACGTCCGGGGCACCACCGAGGTCGTCATCGAGGCCGCGCACTTCGACCCGGTCTCCGTCGCCCGCACCGCCCGCCGCCACCGGCTCTCCTCCGAGGCGTCCAGGCGCTTCGAGCGTGGAGTCGACCCGATGGCCGGGCCCGCCGCCGCCCAGCGCACCGTCGATCTGCTGGTGCTGCTCGCCTCAGGCACCGCCGAGGCCGGGGTCACCCATGTCATCGCACCGTCCGCGCCGCGTACGGTCGCCATGCCCGCCGACCACCCCGACCGGGTCGCGGGCGTCGACTACGGCCGCGAGACCGTCGTACGACGGCTCCAGGAGGTCGGCTGTGACGTCTACGGCCAGGACGAACTGGTCGTCACCGTCCCGTCGTGGCGTCCCGACCTCGCCGCACCCAACGACCTCGCCGAAGAGGTCATCCGCCTGGAGGGCTACGAGAACCTGCCGTCGACCCTGCCCAGGCCGCCCGCGGGCCGCGGGCTCACCGGCCGGCAGCGGCTGCACCGCAGGGTCGGCCGGGCGCTCGCCGGAGCCGGCTACACCGAGGCGCTGAACTACCCGTTCATCGGCGAGCAGGTCCTCGACCAGCTCGGCCTGGCCGCCGACGACCCCGCCAGGCGGCTGGTCACCCTCGTCAACCCGCTCTCCGACGAGGAGCCCGCGCTGCGCACCACGCTGCTGCCCGGACTCCTCGGCGCACTGCGCCGCAACGACGGGCGCGGCAGCCACGACCTGGCGCTCTTCGAGACCGGGGTCGTCTTCCACCCCCTGGCCGAGCCGGCCGTCGCGGCGCCGCCGCCCGTCGACCGCAGGCCGACCGATGAGGAGATCGCCGCGCTGGACGCCGCGCTGCCCGCGCAGCCGCGCCACGCCGCCGTCGTCCTCGCCGGAGCCCGTGAGCAGGCCGGCTGGTGGGGCGGGGGCCGCCCGGCCGACTGGGCCGACGCCATCGGGGCCGCCCGGCTGATCGCCCGCGAGGCCGGGACCGAACTCGCCGCCGAGCAGGCGCGGTACGGCCCCTGGCACCCCGGCCGCTGCGCCGAACTGTTCGTCACCGTCGACCGGGTGAAGACATCCGTCGGCCACGCGGGCGAGCTGCACCCCCGGGTCGTCAAGGCGCTCGGGCTGCCCGCCCGCACCTGCGCCATGGAACTGAACCTGGATCTGGTGGAGCGGGCGGGCGACACCACGCTCACCGCGCCGAGGATCTCCAACTTCCCGGTCGCCACCCAGGACGTGGCGCTCGTCGTGGACGAGGACGTCCCGGCCGCCGCCGTGCAGAACCTGCTCACCATCGGCGCGGGCGAACTGCTGGAGTCCATCCGGCTGTTCGACGTCTTCACCGGTGAGCAGCTCGGCGCCGGCAAGAAGTCGCTGGCGTACGCCCTGCGGTTCCGCGCCACCGACCGGACGCTGACCGTCGAGGAGGCGTCGGCCGCCCGGGACCAGGCCGTGGCGCTCGCCGCCCGGCACACGGGCGCGGTCCTGCGCGGCGCCTGATCCGTCCCACTCCGCGGGGCGCACCCTGAATCC
>NZ_JBSGUP010000476.1:0-6354 GCF_053607985.1 Streptomyces sp. NPDC055078 | reverse complement strand
GGCCCCGGACCCAGCCGGACACCCGCCTCCCGGGCGCCGCGGAGCCCCCTCCCACCCCGCGCCGCACGACCAGCGGACCGGTATGAACCGGATGGGGATCAGCGCACGGGTGTGAACCGGACGGGCGTCCCCGGCACGGCCTGCGCCGCCGCCGGGAGGTCCCGCTCGTCGACGACCGCCACCACCGGATAGCCCCCCGTGGTGGGATGGTCGGCGAGGAAGACCACCGGACAGCCGTCCGGCGGCACCTGGACCGCCCCCAGCACCACGCCCTCGCTGGGCAGTTCATCGCCGCGCGCCCGCTCCAGCGCCGGGCCCCGGGTCCGAAGACCGATGCGATTGCTCGCCGCGGACACCTCGTAGGCCCCGGCGGTCAGAGTGCGCAGCGCGCCGTCGGTGAACCAGTCGGCGCGCGGCCCGAACCGGACCCGCAGGATCAACTCGGCGGGCGGGCCGGGCCAGGGCGCTCCGCCGTCCATCCCCGCGGGCGGGCCGCCGTCCGTCCCCGCGGGCGGGCCGACGGGTCTTCCGAGCGGCAGGACGACACCGTCCGCGAGCGGCGGGGGACCGAGGCCGGAGAGCAGATCGGTGGCCCGGCTGCCGAGCACCGGGTCGACCGCGACACCGCCGGCGAAGGCCAGATAGGCGCGTACCCCCGAGGTGGCCCACCCCGCTTCCAGCAGCGATCCGGCCGCCACCCGCACCGGGGCGCCCCACGCCACCGGCCGTCCGTCGACCGTGACCGGGCACGGCGCGCCGCCGACGGCGACGGTCACCGCTCGGCGCGGGCGCACGGCACAGCCGTTGAGGGTCGTCTCCAGCAGCGCCGCACTCTCCGGATTGCCCACCAGCCGGTTGAGGAGCCCGGCGGCGCGCGGGTCGAGCGCGCCCGAGCGCGGCACCCCGAGATGGGCGTGACCGGACCTGCCCAGGTCCTGCACGGTGGTCAGGGACCCGGCCCGGACGACCGCGATGGCGTGGTCGGTCATCCTTCCTCCGGAACGAATCGCACCAGAACCCCTGGTGAGAGCAGTGCGGCGGGCTTGCGCCCCGAGTCCCACAGCTCCAGGGCCGTGGTGCCGATCAGCTGCCAGCCGCCCGGGGACGAGCGGGGATAGACGCCCGTGTACGGACCGGCGAGGCCGAGCGATCCGGCGGGGACCGAGGTGCGCGGGGTCGACCGGCGCGGCACCGCGTACCGAGCGGGCAGCCCGGTCAGATAACCGAAGCCGGGCGCGAACCCGCAGAACGCGACCCGGAACTCGGCCGCCGAATGGATCGCCACCACCTCGCCCTCGCTCACCCCCCACAGCGCGGCGACATCCCCGATATCGGGCCCGTCGTAGCGGACCGGTACCTCGATGACGGCCTCCACCCCCGCCTGGAGCGGCGGAATCACCCACTCCGTGAGGGCTCTCGCCCACTGTTCCGGGTCGTCGAGTCCGTCGAGGAGTACGGTCCGGGCCGCCGGCACGATCTCCCGTACGGCCGGGAGGGTGCCCGCGTCCCGGCGGCGCAGCAGTTCGGCATGGAACGCCCCGGCCTCTTCCCCGTCCGCCAGCTCCACCAGCAGGGCCCGGTCGCCGACCGGCAGCGTGCGCGCGCTCATACGAACGACTCCACCCGGACGCCTGCGGCCTCCAGCTGACGGCGCACCCGGTGGGCCAGCGACACGGCCCCCGGGGTGTCGCCGTGCAGACACAGCGACCGGGCCCGCACCGGGACGGACTTCCCGCAGCGAGAAGTGACCATCCCGAACCGGGCCATGCTGACGGACCGTTCGACGACAGTGGCCGGGTCCGTGAGCACCGCGCCCGCCTCGCCGCGCGGGACCAGCGTGCCATCGGCGGTGTACGCGCGGTCCGCGAACGCCTCGGTGATGACGGGCAGTCCCGCCTTCTCCGCCATGGTGTGCAGCCGGGAGCCGGGGAGTCCCAGCAGCGGCAGCCGTTCGCCCGAGAGCAGCACCCCGTCGACGACGGCCGCGGCCTGCTCCTCGTCGTGGACCACGCGGTTGTAGAGCGCGCCATGCGGTTTGACGTACGAGACCCGGGAGCCCGCCGCCTTGGCGAATATCGTCAGCGCCCCGATCTGATAGGCGATCTCGGCGGCCAACTCGTCGGGCGGGACGTCCATGGAGCGCCGACCGAAGCCGGCGAGATCGCGGTAGGAGACCTGGGCACCGATCCGGACGGACCGTTCGGCCGCGAGCCGGCAGACCCGCCGCATGGTGGGCGCGTCCCCCGCGTGGAAGCCGCAGGCGACATTGGCGCTGGTGACGACGGAGAGGAGCTGCTCGTCGTCGGTGAGCCGCCAGTGGCCGAAGCCCTCGCCGAGATCGGCGTTGAGATCGATGGACGCCCAGGTCATGTACTCCTCCTCGTTCCTGTGGCCGCTGTGGCCGCTTCGAGCCCGCCAGGGCTCAGGGATGGGGGTTCACAGCAGCTCCCTGCCCCGCGTCTCGGGAAGGCCGAGCAGCGCCACGACAGCGAGACCGTAGCCGACGGACCCGAGCACGAGCGCACCGCCCACACCCCAGCTGTCGGAGAGGAATCCGACCAGGGTCGGCAGGAAAGCGCCCACCGCGCGCCCGCTGTTGTAGGTGAAGCCCTGCCCGGTGCCCCGGACAGCGGTCGGGTACAGCTCGCTGAGGAAGGAGCCGAAACCACTGAAGATCGCGGACATACAGAACCCGAGCGGGAAGCCGAGGACGAGCAGCAGCCCATTGGCCCCCGAAGGGATGTTGGTGTACGCGAGCACCCCGACGGCAGAGAGAACCGCGAAGAGCGCGATGTTCCGCTTCCGGCCGATGCGGTCGGTGAGGAATCCGCCGGTGAGATAGCCGATGAAGGCGCCGGAAATCAGAAACGCCAGATACCCGCCGGTGCCGACGACGGTCAGCCCGCGCTCCGTCTTGAGATAGGTCGGTACCCAGGTGGCGAGTGTGTAGTAGCCGCCCTGGACACCGGTGGACAGGAGAGTCGCCCATAAGGTGACGCGCAGCAGATCCTTCTTGAAGATCGCCGGGAAGGATCCGCGCTCGGTGCTGGCGGCCCGCCGGGCGGCGGCCTCGGGCGCGTCGGTGACATGGCGCCGGACATAGACCACGAGCAGCGCGGGCAGCGCGCCCGTCCAGAACATCACCCGCCAGGCGGTGTCCGCGTCGAGGAACTCGAAGACCAGGGTGTAGACGATCACCGCCAGAGCCCAGCCGGCCGCCCACGCGCTCTGCACGGCACCGAGCGTGCGGCCCCGGTGCTTCGCGGTGGCGTACTCGGCGACCAGAATCGCGCCGACCGCCCACTCACCGCCGAAACCGAGCCCCTGGAGGGCGCGGAAGACCAGCAGCGTCTCGTAGTTGGGAGCGAAGCCGCACGCCACGGTGAACACCGCGTAGGTCATCACGGTGACCATCAGCGCCTTCACCCGGCCGATCCGGTCCGCGAGGATACCGGCGAGCGCGCCGCCCACCGCCGAAACCACCAGGGTGACGGTGGTCAGCAGCCCGGTCTGTCCGTTGTCCAGGCTGAAGTACGCGGAGATCGCCACCATGCTCAGCGGCAGCGTGAAGTAGTCGTACGAGTCGAGGGCATAGCCCCCGAACGCGCCGGTGAAGGCGCGACGGCCACGCGGACCGAGGGCCCGCAGCCAGGTGAACGCACCGGTGTCGGTGGTGACTTCGCTGTCCGAGCTGTCTGAGCTGTCCGAGCTGTCTGAGCTGTTCGAGGGGTGCTCGCCCTGGCTCGACTGAGTCTGCGTCGTACTCATCTGCACCTCGCAGAAATGGAGAGGGTGCTGTCGTGGTGTGCGCCGATCTGTGCGGTTCTTCGATCCCTGCGGTCCACTCATCGGCCCCTTCGGCCCATCAGTGGCCCATCACTGGCCCATCCGGACCGGGCTACTCGTGCAATGACATCAAGGTAGAGGATCGTTGAACGATCCCACAAGAGGTTTGTTGGTTCGTTCTTCGTTCTACGATGGAGGTCGCGCCGGTCAGGTGACCAGCGGGAGGAGAGGGGCGCTGTGGGGACGACGGAGCCGTACACCGACGGGACCGCTGAGGCGGGCGGGGCCGGCGGGCTGGCCGACGACCGCGTGTTGCTCGGCCGCACCAGCACGGCGGAACGGGTCGCGGACATCCTGAGCACCCGGATCGCGGAGGGCTACTTCCAGCCGGGGGAGCGGCTGTCGGAGGACAGCATCGGCAAGGCGCTCGGGGTTTCGCGCAACACCCTGCGCGAGGCGTTCCGGCTGCTGACGCGTGAGCGACTGCTCGTCCACCGGCTCAACCGCGGGGTCTTCGTGCGGATGCTCGCCGTCCAGGATGTGGCCGATATCTATCGAACCCGTCAGCTCGTCGAATGCGCCGTGGTGCACGGACTCGGCGAGCCGCCGTACCCGCTCGACAAGCTCGACGCGGCCGTCAGCGGCGGCGAGCAGTCCGAGCGCGAACAGGACTGGCGGGGCGTCTCCACCGCCAATATCCACTTCCACCGCGAGCTGGTCGCGCTCGCCGGAAGCGTCCGCACCGACGAACTGATGCGCGGCGTACTGGCCGAACTGCGGCTCGCGTTCCATGTCGTCGACGACCCGCGCCGGCTGCACCAGCCCTTCCTCGTCCGCAACCGCGCCATCCTCGAAGCGCTGCGGGCGGGCGACCGCACGGGCGCGGAGCGGTTGCTCGCCTCCTACCTCAACGACTCCCGCGAGCGGATGGTGGAGACATACGCGCATCTGGTGGCCCCTGGCGAAGAAGAGGCGTAGAGGAAGAGGCGTAGGGGAGCAGAGGGGAGAACGCAGAGGGGAGAACGGGGATAAAACAGGGATAAAACGGGAACAGGCCGGGGGCAAGGGGCGGGAGTCGCGGGCGAGTCGCGGAGGCGGGCCCTGGCGGCCCGGCGGCCCGTGCGGAGAGGCAGGCCAACGGAATCGGCGAAGCTGCCTGGCCCGTGCCCCGGGTGATGCTCCGGCGAATCCACGGGTGACGCGGAACGGTGGCTTCTGCGCCGTTTCGACCGTTGTCAGTGCGAGGACCTAATCTGTGCAACGTGACTTCGCCTGCCTCGACGGACTCCGTTCCGCCCCAGCTCAGCGCGGGGCCGCGCCCCGCCCAGGGCCCGGCCGCCGACGAAGGGCTCGCGCGGCGGCTGCGCGCGCTCGCGTGCACCGCGCCGCTGCACGACCTGGACGCCCGCAAGGCGAATCTCGCGGGTGAGTACACGGTGTACGCGATGGCGGAGGTGGCCCTCGCGGCCATCGACCTCGTCACGCTGAACATGGACTTCGACACCGGCGCCGACCACGACCAGATAGTCGCCAGGCTGCTGCCCAGGATCGCCGCCCAGGCCCTGCGGCGCCCCGTCGCCGAGCATGAGCGGGTCGCCCGCTGGGTGCTGGAGAACCTGATCAATGTGGGCAGCGTGGACCGGGGATTCCGCGCGGTGTACGGCACCTTCGGCACCGACGGCGTCTACACCCGCCGTGACTACGACTTCAAGCTCATCGAGGAAGTCCCCGGCTACGGCGGCAGCGTCTATCTCCGCACCACCGACGAAGCGGTCAACGTCCTGGTCGGCGCGCTCGACACGGATGTTACGAGCGCCCAGATCGCGGCCGAGGTCAAGCTGGAAGTCCTCATCAGCCGCGGCCGGCTCGCCGACGCCCAACTCGCAGCCGAACAGGCCCGCTACCGCACCGTGCAGTACGCGGAGACGCTGCGCAGGACCCTGGAGGCGACCCGGCGCAACGTCCGCGCGGTCGACTGGCTGAACACCGTGCCCGACATGATCGCCGAGGCGCTCGACCATGTCGCCGACCGCTACCGCCATGAGAACGCGATCCTGACCAACATCCGCAAGGCGCGCGACGAGGCCGAGGACCCCGAGCACCGGCGCCGCGCCGCCGAGCTGGTCGATATCGTCAAGGACTGCATCCGCCGCCATACGCAGTTGCAGTCCCGCCTGCTGGAGGCCGGCCCGCTGTTCCGCGCCGAGCAGGACCGCCAGGCATTCGCCCGCCCCTCCGAGCTGACCGGACTCGATCTCTACGGGCAGCTCATGGCGCCGCTGCTGCCGCTCCCGCTGGAATCGGCTATCCGCGTCACGGACGCGTTCTTCGCCCGTGGCGCCGGACTGCGCACCCCTTCCTCCGTACGCGTCGGGGACCTGGTCGATCTGCTGCTCACCCCGCCCGTGGAGCGCGAACACCTCGGCGCCGAGATGCCCGAGCCGGATCTGATCGCCACCCCCGACGACAGCCGCTTCAGCGAGGAGCAGCTGGTGAGCGCCCTGGCCCTCCTCGATCTGGAGCACGACGCCCCCCGGCGCCTGTCGGGCCTCCTCGCCGAGGCCCGCC
>NZ_JBSGUP010000475.1:0-6385 GCF_053607985.1 Streptomyces sp. NPDC055078 | reverse complement strand
GGCGTAGGTGGGGGTACCTCCACGCCCGCTAGGGCGTAGGGGGCGGGTCTGGGGGCGGAGCCCCCAGCAAGGGCCCGGGCCTCGCGGTCCCGGGCTTTCACCAGGCGCGGCCTGGCGCCAGGCGGAACCAGGGGCCCGGGAGAACACCCGGGGGCACCCGGCAACGCACACCCACGACCCGAGCCCCGCTCGAAACACGCCACCGGCTCCGGGGAGGCGCGGCCCCGCATAGGCTGCGGGTCGCAGTCACCCCCACCCCGCCCGGAGGGCCCCTTGCGTCGACGACTCATCAACTCCACTCTCGCCGTCGTCCTCGTCGTCATCGCCGTCTTCGGCGTCTCCCTCGTCATCGTCGAGACCCGCACCATCACCACCAGCGCCCAGGCCGGCGTGGACTCCGAAGCCGCCCGCCTCGCGATCATCGTCGACAGCCAGCTCATCGGCGGCGAGCCGGTCAACGCGGGCATCCTCGCCGAACAGAGCGGCACCAAGCGGTACGCCCGGATCGAGATCCCCGGCCGTGAGCCGATCGAGATCGGCGAGCGCCCCCGGGGCGGAGTCATCAAGGGTGTCGCGCGGGGCGAGCAGGGCGAGACCGTCACCGTCGAGCTGCCCCGTTCCTCGATCACCAGCGAGGTCGGCGACTCGCTGCTGATCATCGGTGGCGTCGCGCTGCTCGCGGTGATCGCGGCCATCCTCCTCGCCGTACGGCAGGCCAACCGCCTCGGCTCCCCGCTCACCGATCTCGCGGAGACCGCCGAGCGCCTGGGCTCCGGCGACCCGCGCCCCCAGCACCGCCGCTACGGCGTCCCCGAGCTGGACCGGGTCGCCGATGTCCTGGACGCCAGCGCCGAGCGGATCGCCCGGATGCTGACCGCCGAGCGCCGGCTCGCCGCGGACGCGTCGCATCAGCTCCGTACACCTCTGACGGCACTGTCCATGCGGCTGGAGGAGATCTCGGCCACGGACGACCCCGAGACGGTCAAGGAGGAGGCGAGTATCGCGCTGGCGCAGGTGGAGCGCCTCACGGATGTCGTGGAGCGGCTGCTGACGAACTCCCGGGACCCCCGTACGGGCTCCGCCATCGTCTTCGACCTGGACGAGGTCGTGAAGCAGCAGATCGCGGAGTGGCGCTCGGCCTACCGCAGCGCGGGCCGCGCCCTGGTCGCGTCGGGCAAGCAGGGGATGCGGGCGGTGGCCACTCCGGGGGCGGTCGCCCAGGTGCTGGCCGCGCTGATCGAGAACTCGCTGATGCACGGCGGCGGCACGGTCGCCCTGCGGACCCGGGTCACCGGCAATCAGGCGGTGATCGAGGTGACGGACGAGGGGCCGGGAGTCCCGGCGGACCTCGGCGCGCGGATCTTCGAGCGGACGATCAGCGGCCGGAACTCCACCGGTATCGGGCTGGCCGTGGCCCGGGATCTCGCGGAGGCGGACGGCGGACGGCTGGAACTGCTCCAGCAGCACCCGCCGGTGTTCGCGCTGTTCCTGAGCCGGGTGGCCCGTAACCGCAAGGAACGACCACCCACGGTCAGATGACGACGCGCCCCCACGAAAGCGCACCCCACCGACAGCGCCCCCACCGGGCGGACAGCCCCCCGACGACCCCCGGGCCGGCCAGACCCTAGCCGCGCGGCCCCACCGCGTCGGGCTCGATCTGCCCCCGCTCGGCCCCGAACCCCGACCCCAGAGGCGCGGCGGGCACCACAGGCACAGCATCTGGTACGGGCCCGGGCACGGCCACCGGCGTGCCATCCGCCGCCTGCGCGCCCGCCGGTGCCGGCAGGACGACCTGCACGCTCTCCCGCTCGGGCAGCGTCCGGAAGACCCAGGTCCGGTAGGACCAGAAGCGGAACAGGGTCGCCACCCCGATGCCGAAGAACTTGAAGAAGTTGCTCTGCAGCGGACCGTCCCAGCCGAACCCGTAGGTCGCCGCGTACAGAATGCCGTTCTCGATGACCATGCCGATCAAACTGAACACCAGGAACAGCGACATCTCCCGGGTACGCCGGGACTTGTCGCGGTCACGGTAGGTGAAGTACCGGTACCCCACGTAGTTGGAGAGGATCGCGACCGCGTTGGCGATCAGCGAGGCCCGCACCACGGGAATCTCGGTGACGGCCCGTACCAGGTTGAAGACGGCGAGGTTGACGACGACACCGACGCCCCCCACCGCACCGAACTTGGCGATTTCGCGCATGAGCTGGTCGAGCTGCCCGCGCAGCACTCCGCCTCGTTCACCCATAGTGAGAGCCCAGCCCCATCAGATCGGTACCGTCAACCCAGCCATGCTAACCAGCCGACCGGAGTCCTGCCCGGGGACCTCGGTGATGGTGTGGCCATGCCGTGACAGAGGGGACGGCCGGGGCGGGGGAACGCAGGCGCAGCCGGGGGCCCGGATCAGGGCGGATACCCTGTAAGGGTGACGTTCCCGGTAGTCGGTATGGTCGGCGGCGGTCAGCTCGCCCGTATGACCCACGAGGCGGGCATCCCCCTCGGCATCCGTTTCAAGCTCCTCAGTGACACCCCGCAGGATTCCGCGGCCCAGGTGGTCAGCGATGTCGTCATCGGCGACTACCGCGATCTGGATACGCTGCGTGAGTTCGCGCGAGGCTGTGATGTGATCACTTTCGATCATGAGCATGTCCCGATCGCGCATCTGCGCGCCCTGGAGGCGGACGGTGTCCCCGTCCGCCCCGGGCCCGACGCCCTCGTCCACGCCCAGGACAAGGGCGTGATGCGGGCCAGGCTCATGGAGCTGGGCGCCCCCTGCCCCCGCCACCGGATCGTGGCGGACCCCGCCGATGTCGCCGCGTTCGCGGCCGGGACCGGCGGCTTTCCGGTCGTCCTGAAGACCGTGCGCGGCGGTTACGACGGCAAGGGCGTCTGGGTCGTGCGTACGGAGGCGGAGGCGGCCGAACCGTTCCGCGCGGGCGTCCCCGTGCTCGCCGAGGAGAAGGTCGACTTCACCCGCGAGCTGGCGGCCAACATCGTCCGCTCCCCGCACGGCCAGGCCGTCGCCTACCCCGTGGTCGAGTCCCAGCAGGTCGACGGCGTCTGCGACACGGTGATCGCACCCGCGCCGGACCTCGACGAGGAGCTGGCGGGCCGGGCCCAGCAGCTCGCGCTGCGGATCGCCGCCGAGCTGGGTGTCGTCGGCCATCTGGCGGTCGAGCTGTTCGAGACGGCCGACGGCCGCATCCTCGTCAACGAACTGGCGATGCGCCCGCACAACTCCGGCCACTGGACCCAGGACGGGGCGATCACCTCCCAGTTCGCCAACCACGTCCGGGCGGTCCTCGACCTCCCCCTCGGCGACCCCCGCCCCCGCGCGCGCTGGAGCGTGATGTGCAATGTGCTGGGCGGCGACTATCCCGACATGTACGCGGCGTATCTGCACTGCATGGCCAGGGACCCGCAGCTCAAGATCCATATGTATGGCAAGGACGTGAAACCGGGCCGCAAGGTGGGGCATGTCAACACCTACGGCGACGATCTCGCGGATGCCCGCGAACGCGCCCGCCACGCGGCCGACTACCTCAGAGGAACGATCACCGAATGAGCAGCACCCCGCTGGTTGGCATTGTGATGGGCTCCGACTCCGACTGGCCCGTGATGGAGGCGGCGGCCCGCGCCCTGGACGAGTTCGAGATCCCGTACGAGGTCGATGTCGTCTCCGCGCACCGGATGCCGCGCGAGATGATCGCGTACGGCGAGGAGGCCGCCGGGCGCGGACTGAAGACGATCGTCGCGGGCGCCGGCGGAGCGGCCCATCTGCCCGGGATGCTCGCCTCCGTCACCCCGCTGCCGGTCATCGGCGTCCCCGTCCCGCTGAAATATCTCGACGGGATGGACTCGCTGCTGTCGATCGTCCAGATGCCCGCCGGGGTGCCCGTCGCCACCGTCTCCGTCGCCGGAGCGCGCAACGCCGGACTGCTCGCCGCCCGGATCCTGGCCACCCAGGACTCCGACCTCCAGAGCCGGATGCGGGCCTTCCAGCAGCAGCTGAACGACCAGGCCACCGAGAAGGGCAACCGGCTGCGCGCCAAGGTCGAGGGTGCGGGCAGCTTCGGTTTCGGGAAGTAACCCCCCATGGCAACCCCTCCCGATGATCTTGGCTTGCTCGACACCGCCCGAGCGCTCCTCGCCGCCCACCCCGTCGTCGACGGCCACAACGACCTCCCCTGGGCGCTCCGCGAGAACGTCCGCTACGACCTCGACCGCCTCGATGTCTCCGCCGACCAGACCGGCCGGCTCCACACCGACATCCCCCGGCTGCGGTCCGGCGGTGTCGGCGCCCAGTTCTGGTCCGTATACGTACGCTGCGGGATGTCCGGCGACGACGCGGTGAGCGCGACCCTGGAGCAGATCGACGGCGTACGCCAGCTCCTGGCGCGCTACCCCGGCGAGCTGGCACCTGCGCTGACCGCCGACGAGATGGAGCAAGCGCGCCGCGAGGGCCGTATCGCCTCCCTGATGGGCGCCGAGGGCGGCCACTCGATCAACAGCTCGCTGGCCACCCTGCGCGCCCTGTACGCACTCGGCGTGCGCTATCTGACCCTCACCCACAACGACAACATCCCCTGGGCGGACTCGGCGACCGACGAACCCCGGGCGGGCGGTCTGACCCCCTTCGGCCATGAGGTCGTCCGGGAGATGAACCGCCTCGGCATGCTGGTCGACCTTTCCCATGTGGCGGCCACGACCATGCGGGACGCCCTGGACACCTCCACCGCGCCGGTGATCTTCTCGCACTCCTCGGCCCGCGCGGTCTGCGATCACGTACGCAATATCCCCGACGACGTCCTGGCGCTGCTGCCGGGCAACGGCGGGGTCGCGATGGCCACCTTCGTACCGAAGTTCATCCTGCCCGCGGCGAGCGAGTGGACCCTGGCCGCGGACGCCAATCTCCGCGCCCACGGGCTGCACCCTCTCGATCTGTCACCCGAGGCGATGAAGCTGCACGCCGCCTTCGAGGAGGCCAACCCCCGCCCGGTCGCCACCCCCGCCACGGTCGCCGACCACCTCGACCATATGCGGGAGGCCGCGGGCGTCGACCACATCGGCATCGGCGGCGACTTCGACGGTACGGCGTTCACCCCGGCCGGTCTCGACGATGTCGCGGGCTACCCCAACCTGATCGCCGAACTGCTGCACCGAGGCTGGTCCGAGCCCGATCTCGCCAAGCTGACCTGGGGGAACGCGGTCCGTGCGCTGCGCGACGCGGAGTCGGTGGCGCGCGAAGAGCAGTCGCGCAGGGGCCCGTCGAACGCGACGCTCGCCGAGCTGGACGGCCGGGCCGCCGCCGACGGCTCCTGACACCGTCCCGCCGGCCTGGTCCGGTCTTGGCCCTGCGAGGCCCCCTGGTTACGGGCGCGGGGCGCACCGGGGCCCGTACTTCTGGCGTGGACCCGGCCGCTCAGTTCACGCAGAGGCAGAACGGATGCCCGGCCGGGTCCGCGTACACCCGCCAGGGCCGCCCCTGGCCCTGGGTGTCCAGCGCCCGCGCGCCGAGCGCGAGGACCTGTTCCTCGGCCGCGTCCAGATCGTCCACCGTCAGATCCAGATGGAACTGCTGTGAGTCGTCCGGCGCCGGCCACTTCGGCGGGACATGGCCCGGGGCGCGCTGAAAGGCCAGCGGGACCCCGGGGACGCCGGTCAGCTGGACCCAGCCGCTCTCGGCGTCGGTCGTGGTCTCGCCGCCGAGCAGCCGGGAGTAGAAGCGCGCGAGCGCGGTGGGGTCGGGACAGTCCAGTACGACGGTCCCCAGCGTGGCGACAGCCATGGTTCCTCCTCGTCCGGGATACATGTGGTCCGGGATACATGCGGTTACCGCTAACTGCTGTATGCCGGTAACGGTTACTGCATGGTCCCCCATAGGGGGTAACGTCGCAACCATGAACGAGAGGTCTCCCGCACCCGGCGGCCTCGCGCTGATCGAGGCCCTGGTCAACACCCTGGACATCGAGTCCGGCGCCGACGCCCTCGACACCGGGGAGGGCCGCGCCCGCTTCGGCCTCACCCCGGCGGACGTCCCCGCCGCCCGCGAACTCCGCGAGGCCCTGCGCGCCGCCTGCATCGCCCACACCGGCGGCCCCCCGCCCACCGCCCTCGGCCGCCTCCTCGCCGACGCCCCCCTGCTCGTCACCCTCACCCCCGACGGCGCCGCGACCCTGACCCCCGCGTCCCCCGGCACCCTCCTGTCCCGCATCGCCGCCGCCATCGCCGCGTCCTCCGCCGCCGGCACCTGGTCCCGCCTCAAGGCGTGCGAGGCCCCCGACTGCCAGTGGGCCTACTACGACCGCAGCCCCGCCGCCCAGCCCTGCCGCCCAGCCCCCCTCCCGACCCCATCGCACTACTCGTCCAAGTCCAGGCTTCTCAGGAC
>NZ_JBSGUP010000474.1:0-6417 GCF_053607985.1 Streptomyces sp. NPDC055078 | reverse complement strand
ACTCCACACACCCCGCAGGAGGCGGACCCGCACACCCCGCAGGAGGCGGACCCGCACACCCCGCCGGAGGCGGACCCGCACCCCGCGGGAGGCGAAGCGCACCCCACAATGGAGCGGTGGACGAGCCCGTACCCGTGACGCGAACCGTGGACCATGGCACCGCCAGGCTGCTGCCGGACGTCGACCGGGAGCGGGCCTGGCTGCTGACTGTCGACGGCGCGCCCCAGTCGTATGTCGATCTGGACGAGCCGGAGCATCTGGAGTTCGAGTACGCGCGGCGGCTCGCCCATGTCGTCGACTGCCACGCACCGGAGGGCGTCCCGCTCGACGTGCTCCACCTCGGCGGCGGGGCGCTGAGCCTGCCCCGCTACACGGCCGCCACCCGGCCGGGGTCACGGCAGGACGTCGTGGAGGCCGACCGGGGCCTGCTGGCGCTCGTACAAGAGCATCTGCCGCTCCCCGGGGGCTCGGGGATCACCGTGCACGCGGCCGACGCCCGCGCCTGGGTCGAGGCGGCACCCGGGGATTCGGCCGATCTGGTCGTCGCCGATGTCTTCGGCGGTGCGCGGGTGCCCGCGCATCTCACCTCGGTCGAGTACGCGAGGGCGGCGGCACGGCTCCTGCGCCCCGGGGGCACGTACGCCGCCAATCTCGCCGACAGCGCGCCCTTCACCTTCCTGGGCTCCCAGCTGGCCACCTTCGGTGCCGTCTTCGAGCATCTGGTGGTGATCGCGGAACCGGCGGTGCTGCGCGGCCGGCGCTTCGGCAATGTCGTGCTGCTCGCCTCGCACACCCCCGTCGACACCGTGGCGCTGGCCCGCCGTACCTCCGCCGACCCCTTTCCGGCGCGGGTCGAGCACGGCGGTCCGCTGGAGCGTCTCAGGGGCACGGCGGAACCCGTGGGCGACCGGGACGCGCAGGGCTCACCCGAGCCGCCCGACGGAGCCTTCGGTATCGGCTGACTCCGCGGCCCGGCGACCGCCGCCGCGACCTGGGCGACCTGGGCGCCGTGGCCGCCTGGACCGGCGACGACCGCGCGGCGATCAGCGGCGTGACGGTGTGACCCGCCCACGCGGGTCGGCGCACACGTCGGCGGGCGGGGGCGGGGGAGAGGTCACCATCGGACCATCCCGCCGCCCCGCCGCCCTGCCGACCGGCGTTCGGCCAGTCCCGACCGCGTTCGGCCGGTCCCGGCCGGGCCGGGACTGCCGTCCGGCGGGTCGCCCCCGGGATCAGCTCGCGGACGTGCCCGCCAGCCGCACCGTGCTCAGGATCTGCTGGATGATCGCGTCCGGGACCTCGTCCGGGACGCCCTTGTTGGCGTGCAGTACCCAGGTCTTGAAGTCGTTCTTGGTGTCCTTGAAGGTGAAGGCGATCGACTTGCCGTCGGTGTCGCACTTCGTCGGCTTCTTCACCCCGACCGCTGTCGCCGCCACCACGCTGCCGGAGAGCCCCGACTTGGTGGTGTACGGAACGGCCTTGGCGATCTTGACAATGCTTCGGGGGTGTGCCTGGGCGTAGCCGCTCCACACCCACCAGCCGGCCTCGTTGCGGGCGGCCGTCGCGCTGTCCTTCGCGCCGTCAGCGCCCTTGGTGCCGGTGGCCGCCAGACTCCACTCCTCCTTCTTGCCGTCCTTGTCGGAGTCGAAGGTGCACCAGGCTTCCTTGAAGTACGCCGGTGCGGACATGGTGACCAGCGGACTGCCGTCGCCCTTCTTGTCGTCCTCGAAGCCCGTGATGACGCCGGAGTTCAGGACGTCCCAGGTGGGCGGGACGTCGAACTGCGTTCCGTGCTTGGGATTGGTGACGACCTTCCACCCCGGGATCGTCGGCTGGGCGTCCTCGCCCCCGCGCGGATTCGCCGGCGGTTCGGCCGGCGGCGCACTGGCCGACTGCGAGGGCGGTGTCTTCGACACCGACTTCGCGGGCTTGTCCGCCTTGTCGTTCTTGTCGTTGTCCTCGCCACCGAGGACGACGACTCCGGTGACCACCGCGGCGGCGACGACCGCCGTGGCCGCCACGATGGCGACGATCGTGGTCTTCTTCCGGTCGTCCTTCGGCGGCCGGGGCCCGCCGGGCGGCTCCCCTGGTCCGCCGTACATCGGGACGGTCGGCTGCTGATACGGGTTGGGCTGCTGGTATCCCGGCTGCTGCTGGTACCCCGGCTGTTGATAGGGGTTCGGCTGTTGCTGCCCCGGCTGCTGGTACCCGGGTTGCTGTGGGTATCCCGGCTGCTGGTACGGGTTCGGTTGTTGCGGGTTCTGCTCGTTCGGGTTCTCGCCCCCGGGCGGCTGCTGTCCTGGCCACATGGCGAGTAACGATAGATGGCTCCCGTGCCGATGCCACGCCCGCCCGTCCTCCCGGTGATACGGGAGGAGCACGGCCAATCTGTTTACTCGCGAGTAGCATCGGGCTCATGGGCGCTGATCAGATGGGCCCTGCGCTCCCGCTCACGCACACCCGCCGGTTAGGCTGCCCGGCGTGGGAAGTCCCGGAGGACCGCAGGGAGCAGTCCGGGAAGGCCGGAGGAGAAACCCGGAGGAGAAGCATGGACACGAGGGGCAGCGCGGCCTGGATCGCGTCCGTGGGCGGCAAGGAGCCGGCGATCTCGCCCGGTGCCTTCACCGCGCCCACCTCGGTCGTGATCGGCGATGTCACCATGGCCGCGGGCTCCAGCGTCTGGTATCACGCGGTGCTGCGCGCCGACTGCGGTCCGATCGTCCTCGGCGCGGACTCCAACATCCAGGACAACTGCACGGTCCATGTCGACCCGGGCTTCCCCGTCACCGTCGGTGACCGGGTCACGGTCGGCCACAACGCCGTGCTCCACGGCTGCACCGTCGACGACGACGTACTGATCGGCATGGGCTCGACCGTCCTCAACGGCGCGCACATCGGCGCCGGTTCGCTCGTCGCCGCCCAGGCCCTCGTCCCGCAGGGCATGCGGGTCCCGCCGGGCTCCCTCGTCGCGGGGGTGCCCGCCCGGGTCAGGCGCTCGCTCACCGATGAGGAGCGCGAGACCATCAGGATCAACGCCGCCATGTATCTGGAGCTGGCGAAGGAACACCGCGAGGCGGTCCCGAAGCACTGAACTGGCCGGGGGGCGGCGTCGCCCCGCCGGGGCCCCGCGTCGGCTGTCTGCCGATGCACCGGGCCGGGCCGGCACGGGGTGCCATCACGATCTCCGCCGCCACCACACTGCCCGCGGGCAGTCTGCGCGTCACCGTCCGGGTGGCGTACGCGCCCACGAGCCGCAGCCCCTGACCGCAGTCCGCGTCGGCGTCCAGGGGTTCCTGGCGCCGGGTGAGCCGGTGCTTCCACCGGCCCCCGTCGCGGACCTCCGTCGTCAGGGTGTTCCCGCGGACCCGGATCGCCAGAGCGACCCACGTACTGCCGCTGTGCAGCACCACATTGCTGACCAACTCGGTGACGATCACCGACAGCGCCTCGTGGAAGTCGTCGTGCAGCCGCCATCGGCGTGCGACCGCGCGGGCGAAGTGGCGCAGGGCGCGGGCCGACTCCGGCGTCGCCGACATCGCACACTGGGCCAGCCCGGAGGCTCCGTCGTGCGGCACGAGGCCGGAAGGCGGAGGCTGAGTGGACTCCTCTGATGCGATCACGTCGGCTCCCTCTGCCCAGGTGGACGCCCGGGCCGATGGGGCTACGCTCCCTGTCACTCAGTGCCCCGCGCAATTGGGGAGACTGAAGTACGGATACGTAAAGAAATGAAATACCCGGAAATGTCGAGGAGGGTGAGTTGGTGACCACACTCAGTGACGAAATCTGGGAGCGATGGCTGCGGGAGACCGCCGCCCGCACCGGCCGCCATCCGTCGCTCCTGCTGCTGGAGGGGTGTGCCGGCACCGGCAAGAGCCGACTGCTCGGCCGACTGCTGGAGCGTACGGAGTCCGGGCCCCGCACACGCGTGGTGATGACGTTCACCGCGTCCGGCGTCACGCTCACACATCTGCCGGTACGGACCGGACCGCCGGAGAGCGGCGACGGGCGGCTCACCGGGCGCCCGGACCGGGGCGCAGGCCCGGACCACGACCGGGTGGCACTGCGTACCGATCCGCCTGCCGGCCCCGCTTCGGGCCGTGCCGACCGGACTGACCCTGGCGAACCGGCCGCCGCCGTCGACCAGGGCCCCGGCCGGGTGGCACTCCGTGCGGCCCCGTCCGCCGACCGTGCGGCCGGCCGCGCCGAGCCCGGCGACTCCCGGACAGGGGGCGGCGCCGATGCCGGCCTGCGTCCCGGCGACTCCCGGACAGCGGGCCGCACCGATGCCGGCCTGCGCCCCGGCGGCGCGCGGGCAGGCGGCGGCACGGATCCGGACCCGTGCGACCGCCCTGGCCCGGCGCCGCGACTCCACCGGGAGCCTGCGGCGCTCGCCGACGAACTGGCCGGTCTCCTGGCGGGGCCCGGGCCCGTCCTGCTGATCGCCGACGATGTCCACCGCGCCGACCGGGCGGGCCGGGACCTGCTGCGGCACCTGCTGGAACGCCCGCCCGACCACCTCGCGGCCGTGCTCGCCTACCGGCCCGAGGAACTCGCCGAGCCCTCTCTCGTCCTCGGCCGGACCGTCGGCTACCCGGCCCGGCTCGCCGTCCTGCGCGTACGTCTCGAACCGCTCGGCGCCGACCGGGTACGGCGGATGGTGGCGCAACGCCTCGGCACGGACAGCACCCAACCGGAGCTGGTCGCGCGTATCCATGAGCGATCCGGCGGCGTGCCCCAGGTCGTCGTGGATCTGCTGCGCCAACTCGGGGACGCGTACGGGCCGAGGGACCGGTACACCGCCAGGGACCTGGACGCCACGGGAACCCCCGTACGGCTCGCCGAACTGACGGCAGGGCGGCTCGCCGCGCTGCCGGAGCGGCAGCGCGCCGTCGTCCGGGCGGCGGCGGTCCTCGACGGCCCCGGCAGTGCCCAGGAGCTGTACGCCGTGGCCGGCCTGGCCCCCGACGACGGCAGGGAGGCGCTCGCCGCCGCGCTGCGGGGCGGCGCTCTGCGGGAGTGCGGCCGGGATCTGTACGGCTTCCCGTCACCCGTGGCGGGCACCGACGTTCTGCGGGAACTCCCCGGCCCGCTCCGGCAGGACATGCACCGCAGGGCCGCCGATGTCCTCGCCCGCCGCAGGCCCGTGGACTGGGCAGGGCTCGCCGTCCACCGGCAGCTGGGCGGCCGGATACGCGGCTGGCTCAAGGCGGTCGAGCACGCGGCCCGGCAGTGCGCCGAGGAGGGAGCGCACCAGACGGCGATCGACCTGCTGGAGCAGGCGCTGTCCCATCCCGCGGTGCCCCGGGACACCCGCGCCCGGCTCGCCGTACTCCTCGCCCACAGCGCGGTGCTCGGACTGCACACCGACCACACCGTGCGGGTGCTGCGCCAGATCCTCGACGAACAGAGCCTGCCGCCCGCCGTCCGCGGCCGGATCCGGCTCGATCTGGGCCTGGTGCTCTGCAACCAGGCGGGCCAGGGCATCCAGGGCTGGGTGGAGCTGGAACGGGCCGCCGGTGAACTGGCCGGACAGCCCGCGCTGGCCGCCCGCGCCATGTCGGCGCTCGCCATGCCCGTGATGTCACCGGTCCCGCTGGAACGCAATCTGTACTGGCTCGACCGGGTCCGGAAGATGGCGACCGAGAGCGATGACGGCGATGTCCACACGGCGGTCGCCGCCAACACGGTCGCCATCCTGCTGGAGACCGGTGACCCGTCGGCCTGGGATGTCCTGGAGCAGTTGCGCGGCGAGACCGGGAGTCCCGGCCGGCTGCCGCATGTGGCCCGGGGCCTGGTGAACGCGGCCGACGCCGCCCTGTGGCTCGGACGGCTGGCGCCGGTCGAGGACCTCCTGGAGGAGGGCCGGGACCTGGCATCCCGTGCCGGGGCCGTCTATGTCGAACAGGACGGCCGGGGGACGGGACTGCTGCTGGACTGGCTGACCGGGCGCTGGGAGGGGCTGTCCGGCCGGGCCCGGGCCTTTGTGGCCGAGACCGGGGTGATGCCGGGCCCGGCGGCCGATGCCCGGATCGTCCTCGGCATGCTGTCGCTCGCCCAGGGCGAATGGCAGCAGATGGCCGCCTGGTTCTCCGGCGACGGGCGGCCCCTGCCCGTCGGCTCCCCGCTGCCGCATATCGCCGCAGCCGCCGGAGCGCTGGTCAGGACGGCACTCGCCCGTGACGACCCGGAGAAGGCGGCATCCGAAGCCGCCGCGGCCTGGGACCGGGTCCGGGACAAGGGCATCTGGGCCTGGGCGGCCGAACTGGCGCCCTGGGCGGTCGAGGCCACCGCCCGCGCCGGACGCCGGCAGGCCGCGCAGGCGATGACCGACGAGTTCGGCGCGGGCCTCGCCGCTCACACCGGCAGCGAGTCGCCCGCCGCCCCGGCGGCCACGGCGGCGCTCCACTGGTGCCGGGG
>NZ_JBSGUP010000473.1:0-6437 GCF_053607985.1 Streptomyces sp. NPDC055078 | reverse complement strand
GGCGAGGCCCGCGGGGTTGAGGCCGCCGGCGTTGACCACGACCTTGATGCCGCGTTCGGCGATCTCCCCGATCACCGGCTCCAGTTGGGAGGTGAAGGTCCGTGCGTACCCGGCGGTGGGATCCTTCATCCGGGTCTTCGACAGCACCAGCATGGTGGCCTCGGCGAGATAGTCGCCGGTGACCACGTCGACGGGTCCGCCGCAGACGACCTCGGCCAGCGCCGTGGCGCGGTCGCCGTAGTAGGCCGAACAGTTGGCGATCCGGACCGGGCGGTTGGGGCGGGTCATGACGCTTCCTTTCCGGTTCCGGCGCGGGCGATGTCGCCGAGCAGTTCCCTGGCGACGACCAGCCGCTGTACCTCGTTGGGGCCTTCTCCGATACGGCGGATGCGCAGCTCTCGGTACCAGCGCTCCAGCGGCAGTTCAGCGGCGACACCGAGGGCGCCGTGGATCTGGATCGCGCGGTCGACGATGCGGCCGGCGGCCTCCGACGAGGTGATCTTGGCGATGGCGATGGCGTCGCGGGCCGGCTCTCCTCGGTCCACCTTCGCCGCCGCGTCGAGCATCAGCAGCCTCGCCGAGCGGAGGTCCATCTCGTTGTCCACCAGCATCCACTGGATGGCCTGCTGTTCCGCGAGCTTCTTGCCGAAGGTGGTGCGGATCTTGGCGTACTCCAGCGCCATCCGCTGCGCGACGATCGCGGGACCGAGGCAGCCCGCGGCGTAGGGGACGCGCAGTTCCATCAGCCGTCCGGATGCCACGGTGAAGCCGCCGCCCACCGGACCGACCCGGTTGGTGTCCGGCACGCGTACGTTGTCGAAGGACAGTTCGGTCGGCTCCGCCACCTTGCGCAGGGTGGGAATGACCCGGCTCACGGTGAAACCGGGGGTGTCTTTGTCCACCACGAAGCAGGTCAGCCCGCCGCGTCCGTCGCCGGTGCGGGCGAACACGATGCCGTAGTCGGCCTGGTGGGCACCGGAGATCCACAGCTTGGTGCCGTTGATGATCCAGTCGTCGCCGTCACGGACGGCCCGGGTACGGACGGCCCGTGCCGGATCCGAACCGCCGGAGGGCTCGGTCAGCGCGAAGAAGCCCTTGATCTCGCCGCGCAGGGTCGGGTAGAGGTAGCGCTCCTTGAGGTCGTCCCCGGCGTCGTACAGCTGGGCGCCGCCGATGCCGCCGAAGACTCCGTAACACGGGGCGTAGAGTCCGGCCCGGTGCTGGGACATCTCCATGGCGAGAAGACAGCGGGTCACCACGTCGATGCCCGGTCCGCCGAACTCGGCCGGGACGTTCCAGTTGTAGAGCCCCATCTGCTTGGTCTTCTCGATCAGCCGCGCGCGCTCGTCCCGGGGAAGTGCCCCGGAGTCCGCCGGGAGTTCGAGCTCCAGCGGGAGGATCTCCTTGCGGACGAACTCGCGCACGGTGTGTGCCAGTGCCGCCTGCTCCTCGTCGGGTTCAAAGTCGATCATCGGTTCACTTTCTCCTCGGTGCGCCGGACGACGGCGGTTCCCTCCACGCCGACTGTGCCGTCGGGGTGGGTTTCGCGGATGTCGAGCGTCGCCGTGTCTCCCGAGCGTTCGGTCACACGTGCTCCGTAGGTGAGCTCCAGGCCCGCGGTGGCGGTCTTGCGGACGCGGTAGGAGACGTGTTCCAGCCGCCAGTCGGTGCCCAGGAATTCGGTGATGCAGCGGAGTGCGAGGGCGGCTCGCAGATGGGAGTGGGTCAGTACGCCGGCGTGGCCTTCGTGGTGCGCGTGGCGGTCCTCGTAGTGGATGCGGTGTGAGTTCCAGGTGACCGCGCTGTAGCGGAAGAGCTGGAGGGGGGTGGGAATGTGCACGAGTGCGGGGAACTCGTCCCCGACGTCGAGTCGGCCGGTCATCGGGTCTCCTCCACGGGGTTGCGCCGTACGACGGTCTTGCGGCTGCGCATGAACACCTCGCCGTCGGGCGTGCGGAAGACGAGGTCGGTGCTGACGAAGACGCAGGGACCGCCGCGGGTGTCCTTGGCGACGACGGATTCCTGGATCTCGTCCCGGACGAGTTCGGTACCGGCCACGACGGGGGCCACGAACTCCATCTCCTCGCCCGCGCCCATGGCGCGCAGTTCGGCCCCGGCGTCGTCCGCCGCGAGAAGGGGGACCCCGTCCCGGCCGAGGGCGGATTCCGGTTCGCCCGCGCCCCATTCGGCGATCGCGACGAGCATGTTGGCGGGCGCGACGACATCGGGGAAGCCCTGTGCCCGCGCGGCGTCGGGGTCGAAGTGGATCGGGTCGCCGGCCCCGATGGCCCGCGCGTACCGGGCGATGGTGACCGCTTCGACCCGGCCCAGGCGGCGGGTGGAGCGTTCGCCCTCGCGCTTCTTCATCTGTTCGTAGTAGCGCCCGAGCGGGGTCGCCGGGTCCAGTGTGGTCTTCGGCATCTCGGCCGGCCTCCTGTCAGCTGACCGCGCCTGCCCGGCGCAGCCGGTCGATGCGGTCGGGGTCGTAGTGGCACAGGTCGGTGAGTACGGCGTCGGTCGACGCGCCGAGCGGAGGAGCGACGGTGGGGTCGCCGGGTTCCGAGCGGGAGAGCCGGATGGGGCATCCGGGCACGCGGACCGTGCCCCTCTTGGGGTGGGTGACCGTGCGGATCATGCCGCGCTCGATCAGGTGCGGGTCCTCGGCGACCTCGCGGAGGGTGCGTACGGGGGCGCACGGCACTTCACGGCGTACCAGTTCCTTCACGATGGCGTCCCGTCCGCGGGCGGATGTCCAGCTCTCGATCTCCGCGTCCAGCGCGTCGATGTTGCGGATCCTGAGGAACCGGTCGAGAAAGCGCGGGTCGTCCGTCAGCTCCGGCTTTCCGATGGCCGCCGCGACGCGGGCGAAGTGCCGCTCGGTGGTGGCGATGATCGCGATCCACCCGTCGGTGGCGGCGTACACGTTGTAGGGGGCCGAGGCGAGACCGGTGTGCCGGTTCCCGGTGCGTTCGGGAAGCCGGCGGTCGGGTTCGTTGTACAGCCCGCCGAGGGAGGAGGCCAGCGCCGGGTAGACCGTGTCGTGCATCGACACCTCCACCAGCTGACCGCGGCCCGTGATCTCCCGTTGGTACAGCGCGGCGGCGACACCGGCGAAGAGGTGCACTCCGCCGGAGAAGTCGATGAAGGCGGGTCCCGTCTTCATCGGCGGGCCGTCCGGGTCGCCGGTGGTGGAGATGGTGCCGGACATGGCCTGGACGGTGATGTCCATCGCGGCTTGCGCCGCGTAGGGACCGCTCAGGCCGTATCCCTTGCCCGCGGCGTAGACCAGCCGCGGGTTGCGGGCCATCAGCGATGCGGGCGACAGCCCCAGCCGGTCCATGGCACCGGGCCCGAAATTCTCCACCACGACGTCGACCCGGTCGACCAGATCGAGCAGTACCCGCTTGCCGTCCCCGGTCTTGAGGTCGATGACGACGCTGCGCTTACTGGAGTTGAGCATCAGGAACTCGTGCGTCTCGACCGAGTCCACCGAGCGGAAGCGGAGCCGTTCGCCCTCGGGCGGCTCGACCTTGATCACCTCGGCGCCCAGCTGGCTCAGCAGGAGTCCGCAGTACGGACCGTTGTAGACGTGGCCGAGTTCCAGGACCTTGATGCGCTCGAACGCCTTCGTCATGGACAGCCTCCCTTTCTTCGGATGGGGACGGTGAGCCGGGGCTCGATGTCGTACGGCCGGGGCGCCGGCGGGGAGGCCCGGGCTCCGGGATCCGCCGCCTCCCTGCCGGTGAGGGCGGTCTCGGTGTACGGGGGGAAGGTCCAGCGCCCGAGGCCGCCGCCGCAGGCTCCCGGCAGTGGCCTCCGACGCGGCCCCTTCTTTGTGGTGCGTATATCCGTACGCTCGTACGGATATACCCTCGCTCTGGGCGAGCGTAGACGCCGCGGGGCGGCTGGTCAACGGTCCTCGGCGGCTCAGCGGATGAGCGGGTCGCGGGGCAGGCCGAGGATGCGCTCGGCGATCTGGTTGCGGGTGATCTCCGAGGTTCCGCCGGCGATCGATGTGCGGCGGAAGTCCAGCACCCGCTGCACGGCCACCGCGCCCTCCGTACCCTCCGCCGCCAGGGCCGATTCCGCGCCGAGATGGGCGAGTTGGAGATCCGCCGCCTCCTGGAGCCGCTGGGAGCGCACCAGTTTGGTGACGTTGCCCTCCGGTCCCGGTTCGGTGCCGGCCACGGCGCGTTCGGCGCGGCGCAGACCCAGGAGGCGTGCGGCCTGGCCCCGCGCGAGGAGGCCGCCCAGCCGGATGACGAGGTCCACGGGACGCCCGCCGCGCTCGTGCAGGGCCAGCAGTTCGTCCTCGACCCGGAGGTCGTCCGTCCTGCCGTTGCCGAGGGTCAGGCGCTCATTGCCGAACGTGGCGCGGGCCACCCGCCAGCCCTCGCCCACCGGGCCGACGACATCCTCGTCGGGTACGAAGACATCGGTGAGGAAGACCTCGTTGAAGGTGGACCCTCCGGTGATCTGCCGCAGCGGCCGGACCTCCACCCCGGGGGCGTTCATGTCGACCGCCAGCATGGTGAGTCCGGCGTGCTTGGCCGCGGCGGGGTCCGTGCGCACGGTGGCCAGGCCGAAGGCGGCGGTCCGGGCGTGGGTGGTCCACACCTTCTGGCCGGTGACGATCCACCCCTTCTCGACCCGGGTGGCCCGGGTCGAGACCGCCGCGGCGTCCGAGCCCGCACCGGGTTCGCTGAAGAGCTGGCACCAGGTCGTCCCGCCCGCCAGGGCGGGCGGCAGCCACCGGTCGTTCTGCTCCTCCGTGCCGTGCTGGAGGAGCGTGGCCATCACCCAGTCGGTGACTCCGGTCTCCGGTGTGGCGAGGCCGGCGGCGGCGAGTTCCTCGTCGATGAGCATCTGGAGGCCCGGTGACGCGGCCAGCCCCCAGGGCTCGGGATAGTGCGGCATGGTGTATCCGCGCTCCACCAGGGCGGCGGCCCGCCGCTCCTGCGGCAGGGCGGCGATCTCACGGGCGGCGGCGCGGATGTCCTCGCGGCACGCCTCCACGTCGGCCGGCAGGGTGACCCGGGGGTCCCGGCGTACGCCGTCGGAGCGGAGCCGCACCACATCCGCCGCCGCGGTCCCCGGCTCGCTCATCGCCTCCAGGGCGATCGAGCGGCGCAGCAGCAGATGCGCGTCGTGCTCCCAGGTGAAGCCGATCCCGCCGAGCACCTGAATGGCGAGGCGGGCGTTGTGCGCGTAGGCGCGGTTCGCCGTGACGGCGGCGACGGCGGCGGCGAGTTCGAAGGCCCGCGGGTCTCCGGTCGCGGCGCGGGCGGCGTCCCAGACGCTCGCGGTGGCGAGTTCGGTCTCCACCAGCATGTCGGCGCAGTGGTGCTTGACCGCCTGGAAGGTGCCGATCGTACGGCCGAACTGCTCGCGCACCTTCGCGTGGGCGACGGCGTCGTCCAGGCACTGCCGCGCTCCGCCGACCGCGTCCGCGGCGAGCAGGGTGCGGTGCAGGGCCAGCGCCATCGGGACGGCGCCGGTGAGCAGTCCGTCTTCGGCGATCGGCACATCGTCCAGCCGCACCCGGGCCGCACGCAGGCCACGGTCGACGTTGGCGGGGACCTCGACACGGACTCCGGGCGCCGCGGACTCGACCAGTACGAGATCGTCTCCACAGCGCAGCAGCAGAAGTTCAGCCTGACCACCGCCGAGAACGGCCCCGGCGTCGCCGCTGACACGCCGGTCCGAGCGGCTGAGAGTGCCGCCGAGGCCGCATGCGCCGCGCACCGTGCCGTCGGCGAGTGAGGGCAGGCGGGCCGCGTTGAGCGCCTCGTCGCCGTGGGACGCGATGACGGCCGAGGCCAGCACCGTGGGCAGATAGGGTCCGGGGGCGACCGAACGGCCGAACTCCTCTGTCAGCGCGACGAGTTCGGCGATCCCGGCGCCGCCTCCGCCGTGCTTCTCCGGCAGATGGACGCCCAGCCAGCCGAGCGGGGCGAGCCGGCCCCAGAAGCGCGGTGACGGCTCGGGGGTGACGCCTCCGCCGTCACGGTCCAGCAGTTCCCTGCCTTCGGCCCGGACGCCGTTCTTGTCGAGGAAGTCACGTGCGACGGACTGGAGTTCGTGTCCGTCGGCAGTGATGGGGATGGCCATGCCGTCCTCCTTGATGGACCGGCCGATGACTGGCCGGGAAATACTGACGATTTCCGTCCGATATTGCGGCACGCTAGCCGCGCCCCCGATTCGGGGTCAAGAGTTGATGTCGGATCAAGAGGGGATTTGGGTGATGAAACAGGTCTGGAGCAGGGCGGGGCCGCGTGCGCGGCGCGGGGGGCCGGGCGGATACACACGCTGTGTGTGCGGGACGGTTCCGTCCCGCACACCGGCCGGCCACGGAGCAGCAACGGCCGCCCCGACGCGGGCCACCTCGGCACCCGTCCACAGCCGGCTCGCGTGGCGGACGCCGCAGCCACGGCGTC
>NZ_JBSGUP010000472.1:0-6489 GCF_053607985.1 Streptomyces sp. NPDC055078 | reverse complement strand
GGTCAAGGGTTCCCGCGATCCCGCCGCCCCCGCGACCGTAGCGGACACCGACGCCGATGCCGAGGCCGAGCCTGAAGCCGCCGTAGCGGCCGGGCGCGGCGGCGGCAGCGCCGAGGGGGACCCCGGGCCTGGGCGCCCTGGGAACCCTGAGGGTGCCGAAGGTCCGGAGGGCCTGGACCTCGCGGACAAGGAGGCCACCTCCGTATCCGCGAAAGCGAACGCCGGTGCGAATGGCGCAACGGATGCGACCGACGCGACCGATGCGGTGGACGCGACCGGCCAGGACGGGGCCGGGGAGGAGGGCGAGGAGCGCGAGGGCCAGGGCGCCGGTACCGGCTCGGACCCGTCCGGCGACCCGCCCACGGCCGCCGCCACCGCCGCCGAGACCACGGACGCGCCGGATTCGGCGGAGGAGGCGGAGGCGGACGCCGGCGCCGCCGAGCCCCTGGCCGAGCGGCCCGACGCCGATACGGGCACGGGCGCAGGGCCCGGCCCCGACACGTACACCGATACCGATACCGGCACCGACCGGCGTGCGGACAGCGGCGCGGCCGAGCCGGTGGCCGAGCCGGTGGGCGAGGGCGCGGAGCCCGAGGCCCCCTCGGCCCCGGTGGCGCCCGCGGTCGATCAGCCCACCGCCGTCTTCAAGGCGTTCAGCAGGAAGCCGTCCGCCCCGCCTGCGGTCGATCACCCCACCACGGCGCTGAAACTGCCCCCGGCCCCCCGGCCCGAGTCCAACCCGGCTGCGGCCACCCCCGCCGCGGCCCCGGCCGCCCCCGCACCCGCCGCGGCGGGCGAGCGGGCCAGCACCTTCGTACCGCTGCGGCGGGACGACGCGGTCGCCGCTGCCCCTCGCGGCGCGAGCGAGCCGACGCCCGCCGCGCTCACGGAGCCGGAGCGGACGGCGCAGCAGCCGATGCCGCCGCAGCCGCCGCTCGATCTGCTCGCGCAGTTGACGAACACCCCCGACAACGCCGTGCGCACGGTGGTCCGCCGGGTCAAGATCTGGACGCCGCTCCTCGTACTGCTCCTGATCGTCTTTGCGGTCGTACAGGTTCTGCGCCCGCTCCCGGATCCCACGCTCAAGCTCACGGCGGAGCCGGAATTCACCTTCCAGGGTGGCAAGCTCAGCCTGCCGTTCCCCACGGACGGCCAGGGCGCGGTGGAGGTCGAGGGCGTCGGGACGATGGCGCTGTACGGGGAGCAGAAGCCCGCGCCCATCGCGAGTGTCGCCAAGGCGATGACGGCCTATGTGATCCTCAAGGAGCATCCCATCAGCGGTAAGCAGATGGGTGCGGAGATCACTGTCGATCAGCGGGCGGAGGACGAGTCCAAGAAGAAGGACGAGTCCAAGGTGCCGATCCGGCAGGGGCAGAAATTCTCCCAGCGGCACATGCTGGAACTGCTGATGGTCCCCTCCGGGAACAACGCGGCCCGGCTGCTCGCACGCTGGGACGCCGGTTCCGAAGCGGAATTCGTCGAGAAGATGAATGCCGCCGCCAAGGACCTCGGAATGAACGACAGCGTGTACACGGACCCGAGTGGTCTGCTGGCGACCACCGTGTCGACACCGCAGGATCAGCTCAAGCTGGCCGAGGCGGTCATGCAGAACGACATCTTCCGTGAGATCGTCGATTCGACCTCGGTGGAAGTTCCCGGTATCGAGGGGAAGATCTACAACAACAATGACCGGGCGCTGCTCCAGCCCGGTGTCGGCGGTATCAAGACCGGTTCGTCGACCCCGGCGGGCGGAAATCTCCTCTGGTCGGCCGATGTCGAGGTGGACGGCAAGCTCCGCCGGGTCCTCGGGGTCACCATGGGCGTCAAGGACGCCAAGAACCTCGACGCCAAGCTCCAACTGGCGATCACCCACAGCATCACGGTGATCGCCGACGCCCGGAAGGCCGTCACCTCCGCCACCGTGATCAAGAAGGGGCAGGTCGTCGGTCATATCGACAACGGCATGGGCGGCAGTGCCCCGGTCGTCGCCACCCAGGACCTCAAGGCACTCGGCTGGGCGGGCCACCGGATCGAGATCGCGATCAACGACGGAGGCAAGACCCCGCCCCGCTCCGCCGCCGCGGGCGACGTCGTCGGCCAGGTCTCCGTCGGCACCGGCACGGGCCGGGCGACCGCACCGGTCGCACTCCAGCAGGACCTGTCGGAACCTGGATTCGGCGACAAGCTGACCAGGCTCGGCTAGGCGGCCAGGATCCCCCGGGTCGGGCAGCAGGGCGTCCCGGAGAGCCGGGACGCCCTCGTGTTAGCGTCCGGGCAACTCAGGGACACCCGGACAGCGTCCTTGTACGGGACGAGGTACGGGGACGTACGGGACGAGGCACGGGACGGGGACTGGACGAGTCGGCACCCGAACCGCACACGAACGCCACAGAAGGGCATACGAGCAGCACAGACCGGCACGCCACCGGCATATCGGCGCCATAGGGACGCCATACGGACCGGACAGGAACGGCACGCGAAACGGTCCACGGACGGCACGTGGACAGCACACCGCACAGCACACACGAGCGCGTACCAGCGCATATGGGCGGGGAGACGGGGAGAGTCGCAGTGACTACCGCTGAGCCGGTCCGGACGGGCGGCAGCAGCACCTCTACGGGACCGCGAATACGTCTGCCGCGGTCCGACTCACCGCCCGGCCCCGAAGGGAAGGGCGGGAAACGCCCGCCCGGTGTTCCGCCCGGTGTCCTGGCCGATGTCCGCGACCGGCTGACCCGTCGCCCCGTCCTGGTGACGACGGTGCTCGCCGCCCTGCTGCATGTCCTCTGGTTCCTCTTCTTCGCCAACAGCGGCGGCGACCTCGCGGCCCAGGACGCCTGGGCCGAGTTCGTCGGCCGCCACCCCGACTCCGCGTACAACCTCGCCTGGTACGGCGGGATGCACCCGGTCTCGTACAGCGTCGTCTCGCCGTATCTGATGTCGCTGATCGGCGTCCGCTCCACGATGATGGTCGCCGGTACGGTCTCGGCCGCGCTGACCGCGCTGATCCTGGTCCGCGTCCGTGCCGTGCGCAATCCGCTGGCCTGCTCGCTCGCCGGGGTGTTCGCGTTCCTCTGCAACGCGCTGTCCGGCCGGGTGACCTTCGGCCTCGGCATGATGTTCGCGGTCGGCGCGGTCGCCGCGGTGTTCTGCTGGCCGCACCGCTGGCGCCGCAAGCGGTGGGCCAAGGCCGCGGTCGCCGCCCCGCTCGCCGGTCTCGCGACCGCGTCCAGCCCGGTCGCGGGCCTCTTCCTGGGGGTCGTCGCCGCCGCGCTGTTCCTGAACCGGCGCCGCCCCGGTGCGTACGCGCTCGGTCTCGCCCCGGTCGTCGTGGTGGCGCTGTCCTCCTGGCTGTTCCCCTTCTCCGGTACGCAGCCGATGTCGATCGGCTCGACCTCGCTCCCCTTCATCTACGGGGTCTTCGTCTTCCTCCTCGTACCGAAGGACTGGCGCACGGTCCGCGTCTGCGCGGCCGTCTACGCGATCGGCACGCTGGTGACCTGGGCGGTCGACTCCCAGATCGGCTCCAATGTGTCGCGTCTCGCGATGCTCTTCGCGGGTGTGGTGCTGCTGGCGGCACTCCCGTACACCGTGCCGCGTTCACGGAAGTGGTACGCGCTGGTGATCGCGTTCGCGGGCATGAACTTCTGGATCGGCTTCAAGGCCGTCGACGACATGGTCCGTACCGCCCCGACCGCCTCCTGGAACCGCGAACTCGCACCGCTGGTCAGCAAGCTCCAGGAACTCGACGCCGAGCGCGGCCGGGTCGAGGTCGTCCCCGCCAGCAGCCACCGGGAGGCGTCCGCGCTCGCGCCGTACGTCAATCTGGCCCGGGGCTGGAACCGGCAGGCCGATATGAAGCGCAACCCGATCTTCTACGACAAGGACAAGACGCTCACCCCGGCGGACTACCGCGCCTGGCTGGATCGCTGGGCGGTCCGCTATGTCGTTCTGCCGAAGGGTTCGCCCGACACCGGGGGGGTGCAGGAGGCGGCGCTCGTCGAGGAGGGGCAGCCGTATCTGACCCGGGTCTGGGGGAACGCGAGCTGGCAGCTGTTCGCCGTGAAGTCCCCGATGCCGCTCGCCGATCCGCCGGCCACCGTCGACCAGGTGGGTGCGCGCGAGCTGAAGATCCAGGTGACGGAGGCGGGCCGGGTGCTGATCCGGATTCCGTACTCGCCCTGGCTGAGCATCGTGGACGAGAAGGGCAAGAAGGTGAAGGGCCCGGAGGAGACGGCGGCGTCGAAGGAGCGCGAGGACGGTCAGCCGAAGACCTTCACCAATGTGAACGGCTGCCTGATCAAGGCGGAGGAGGACGCGGAGGGCGACGAGTGGACCGAGCTGGTCGCGCCCCGGGCGGGGGAGTACCGGCTGGCGGCTCCGTACGACCTGCCCCGTGGCTCCGCCTGCCCCGAGGAACTGCGGTAGTCCGCGCCGCCATCTCCTCCGGTCCGCTGTGGTGCCGGGTACTCCTGCCGGGTGGATCAGGTGGGTCAGGTGATCAGGTGGACCGTTCGGACCGGGCGGCACCGTCCGGACGGGTGGGACCGTCCGGGTGCCGCAGGTCCGTCCGGGTGTGTCCGCCCCTGTCACTGTGTCCCCAGCCTCCCCGCCGGTGAACTCACATACCGTCAAATCAACCCCACCGGGGGCCGGTTGAAGGATTTGTGGCTGCGCGTGGGGACCTGGACCAGGGAGTAGCCTGCCACAATTGGGTTCACGCCCTGTGTCCCCATGGGAAAGACGGAGTGTGCGCTGTGGTCAGTGACAACCGATCCGGGAGGTCCCCGGTCCCCTTCGATGTGCCCACCTCGGCCCGCGCCTACGGCTGGATGCTCGGTGGCAAGGACAACTACGAGGTCGACCGCAAGTTCCTGCTCTCCACCCTGCCCGACTTTCCCGAGTGTGTGGACATCGCGCGGCAGAATCGTGAGTTCCTGTACCGCGCGGTGCGCTATCTGGCCAAGGAGGCGGGGGTCCGTCAGTTCATCGACATGGGCTGCGGGCTGCCGACGGACAACAACGTCCACCAGGTCGCGCAGAGCTTCCTGCCGGACGCCCGCGTGGTCTATGTGGACATCGACCCGATCGTGCTCGCGCACGGCCAGGCCCTGCTGGCGGACGACGACAGCACCACGGTGATCAACGCCGATATGCGCGATCAGCAGCCGATACTGGACAGCCCCGAGGTGGAGCGGCTGATCGACCTCACCGAGCCGGTCGCGGTGCTCTTCCTGTCGGTGGTCCACCACCTCAGCGACGCCGACGACCCCCGCCGCGCCCTCCGGACGATCATCGACCAGGCCGTGCCCGGCAGTTATCTGGGCGTGTCCCAGGTCGTCTCCGACGACCCGGTCGCGGGCGCCGAGATGTCCCGGCACATCTCGGGCCTCGGCATCCCCTGGCAGACCCGCACCCCCGCCGAACTCAATGTCTTCCTCGACGGCCTGGACCCCGTCGACCCCGGTCTGGTCAACCTCGTCGACTGGCGCCCCGACCCCGACCAGCCCCCACTGGCGACCGTCCACCCGAATCTCGCCCCGTACCTCGGCGCCAGCGCCCGCGACCAGCGTGTCTACGAGTACGGCGGCCTCCTCCGCAAACCCTGACCGGCCCGGCCGGACGGGATCCCGGCGCGGCACTCCGTACGAGCTGTGCTCGCGCTGCCGCACCGGCACCCCCGCACGGGCGAAACCGTGGTCCCAGGGACCCGGCGCCGCCCCGGGGTTCGGCGGTCGGGCCCGCCCGGCACCTGGGGGAACCGTTGAGCCGTCACCTCTGCCGGGGCCGATTTCGACCCCGCGCCGGACGTGCCGAGAGTCGTACCCGATCACGAAGACATGTCAGGCGGTAACGAACCGGCAACTGCCACCGCGCCGCCTGTTACGCCCTGTCAGTCTGCTCCGACTGAGACCAGCGCCACCCTACGGAGCCAACTACATGGTTGATGTCCAGCCCAATTCCGAGTCCGGCAGTACCGCCTCGGCCCTGGCCGACGGCCCGGTCCCGCCCGGCGGCCCCGGCACCCCTGCCGCGGGCAGTTCGACCGGCCTGACCATGAAACGCCGCGGCTCCGTCGCGGTCTGGATCGGCCTGCCGCTGGTCACCCTCGGAATCTACAATCTGGTCTGGTACTACAAGATCCACAATGAACTCCAGGAGTTCGACCGGCGTCTCGCCCTCAAGCCGACCGGCAGCCTCCTGGTCCTGATCTTCCTGGGCTGGACCCTGATCGCCCCGCTGATCTCCTTCCGCAACACGGGGAGGGCCATCGCGGACGCCCAGCGCGCGGCCGGCCTCCCGGTGACGTGCAGCCCCGCGTCCAGTGCGTTCCTGGTCTTCGTCTTCGGCCTGAACATCTGGTACATGCAGCGCCAGCTCAACCTGGTCGTCGACGCCTACCCCGGCACCACACCGGGCACCGAGGTATCCCTGGCGGCCTGAACCCGGCACTCCGGAGCCCTGGCCGCCGCCTGCGGTGGCCAGGGC
>NZ_JBSGUP010000471.1:0-6501 GCF_053607985.1 Streptomyces sp. NPDC055078 | reverse complement strand
CGCATCCCCCGTAGCGGACGGACCGGGGCCCCACCCCCACCGTGCTTGGAGTACGCCGTGTTGTGCTGTCTCGTCGACGCCCTGCGCCGGTTCATCAACCACCGCCGCGGCGCTGCCGCCCGCCGAAACCTCGAACGCCGCGACACCGCCTGACCACCGCCCTGGTCTGGCGGACGTCACTCTCCCGGGTGTTGGCGCCCTCGTGACGATCGCCATACCTAGAGATATCGAACCTGCGTTCAAACAAGCGTGCCGGAGAGCACCCATGGGTGGCCCCCATCCGCTCCCCGGTACGGGACGACCCCCTCCAGTGCACGGAGGGGGTCGCTCTCATTCTGCCGCCGCTGACCAGCGCATACGGCTTGATCATTTAGGAGATTTTTAGGAGACGAGACGGGGCACTACTGAGGGAGCCATGTTGTAGCCATGGGGTAGTCATGAAGCCGAAGGAACAGTGAAGGCCCAGGTTGAATGTGCTCTGACCTGGGCCTCAGTCACCGAAACGGCTGGTAGAACTGGTGGGCGCGGACGGTTTCGAACCGCCGACATCTGCTTTGTAAGAGCAGCGCTCTACCACTGAGCTACGCACCCGTGGATGAAGGGACAGCGTACATGGCAGATGGGGCCGCCCCGCAATCCCGTTCCCGCCGCGCCGAGGGGTGGGTCGGGTGGGAGGCGGACCGGGGGATAGCCCTACCACGGAGACGGTGGGCGACCGGATCGTCGGGTGGGGGCGGGGCTTCTAGGTTGGGGGCGTAGTGGCCGAACCAGCAAGGGGAATGATCGACATGAGCGGCGAACGCGCAGACGGCTACGCCCGCGTCAATGGCCGGCCCCGGGCCGCGCGGTGGGTGCGGATGGTGGGGCTGGTCGGGGGCGGGGGGCTGGTGGTGGGGGTGCTGGCCGGGTGCGGGAGTGCGGATGCGGAGGAGGCTCCGGTGGAGAGCAGAACGTTTCCGCTGACCGGGAAGACGCTGACCATCGACAGCAAGAACTCCGCCATCGATGTCGTCCCCGCCGATGTGAAGGATGTGCGGGTGACCCGGCGGGTCGACGGGTGGGTGTTCCTCGGGAGCGGGCCGGACACCTCGTGGCGGATGGCCGACGGGAAGCTCACGCTGCGGGTGGACTGCGATGCCGTCGCCAGCGACTGCGAGGCGCGGCACTCGGTGAAGGTGCCGAGGGACGTCACGGTGCGGGTGGAGAACGACAACGGGGGCGTGACGGCGTCCGGGTTCACGACGCCCCTGAGGATCGCGTCGGACAACGGCGGTGTGACCGTCCGCGACACGACCGGGCCCCTCGACCTGCGCAGCGACAACGGGGCAGTCACCACCGAGGACGTGGCGGCCAGGACCGTGAAGGCGGAGTCGGACAACGGGAGCGTACGGGTCGGGCTGCGGGCGGGCTTTCTGCCGGAGCGAGTGGAGGCCGTCAGCGACAACGGGGACGTACGGATCGGGCTGCCGCGCGCGGGGGCTCCGTACGCCGTCAAGGCGACGAGCGGCAACGGCTCGGTCCAGGTGGGAGTACCTCAGGACGACGGCAGCCGGCGGGTGGTGACCGCCCGCAGCGACAACGGCGATGTGCGGGTGCGCACGGCGGAGTAGCGGAGCAGCAGCGGAGTAGCAGCGGAGTAGCAGAATCACGGAATATCGGCCCGGAGCACGGGAAATCGTACAAGCGCGAACCTTCTGGCCCGTGTGTTCGTCGTTACCTGGTGGGAGAATGAATCAGGTACGGCGACACAGCACGGGAGCGGGATGTGACGGGGACACACGCACGGGCGCACGCGAATGCGAACGCGATTGCCGTCCGGGATGTCCTCGCCCTGGTGCTGCTGCCCGTGCCGCTGGCCGTCGCGGCGCTGCCCGGTGCGTTCGCGGGCGGGGGCACGCGGCGCTGGTTCGGCGGGCGCGGGGAAGGGCAGCGGGCCGACGCGCAGGCCGCGAAGGACGCCGCCGCCGCGGCCTTCTACGAGCTGGACACCGCCCAGCGCGATCTGCGGATCTCCATCGAGACGATCACGGCCGTGGACACCTCGCCCCGGGCGCGTCAGGCCGTGGAGGGGTTCGCCGCGCTCGGGCGGCGGATCGACGAGGTGAGCGGGCACTACATCACGGCCGTCGACGCGCACGATCTCGATCGGGACGATCTGGAGGCGTCCGTCGCCTCCCGGGCGCGTGGTGAGCTGACCCGCGCCAAGGACGAGCTGGTGCGGGTGAAGGCGGATCTGGACCGGTTCGCCCAGGGGCTGGGGCCGCTGCTGGACAAGGTGGAGACTCAGCTCGCCCGGCTGGTCCCGGCCATCGAGCGGGCGAGAGCGGCGCTCCTCGCCGCGAGCAATGCTCTCGATACGGTACGGGGCTCCGGACTGCGAGCGGATCATCTCGCCGCCCGGCTCGCCGCGCTCGGCCCCGAGTTGACCCTGCTCAACCAGGGCGCGGGCCGACATGGCGTCGCCGAGACCCTGCACCGCGCCGACCAGGTGCTCCGGGACGCCGAAGCCGTACGGGCCGAGGCCGAGCGGCTCCCCGAGCAGGCCGCCGAGATCGACAAGCGGCTGGTCTCGCTCCGTACCCGCGCGCAGGCCCTGACCACCCGCGCCGAGTCCGTCGAGCCGATTCTCAGTGAGCTGCGGCGGCGGTTCTCGGCCGCCTGCTGGCAGAACCTCCAGCCCGTGCCCGAGCAGGCCGCCGCCGGTGTCCAGCAGGCCGAGGACAGGCTCCGCGAGGCGGCCAAGGCCCGCGACGAGCAGCGCTGGCCGGATGCGACCGCCCTGCTCAGCACCGTACGAGCGCTGCTGAACACCACCGACGAGGCCGTGTCCGCCGCCGGTGACCGGCTCCAGCGGCTCAATGCCGTCGCCAAGGACCCGCAGCCGGAGATCGACCGCACCCGCTTCGCCGTGCGCGACGCCCAGCGGCTCGCCATGGCCGGGCGCAACACCCCCGACCCGCGCCACGCCCGGCCGCTCGACGACGCGGTCGCCCGGCTGGAGCGGGCGATCACCGGGCTGGAGGGCCGCCACCCCGACTACTGGCACTTCCTGACCGAGACGGAGGCCGTGCGGCGCACCGTCGCCCGGGTCGTCGAGCAGATCCGGGAGGACCGGGGGGCCGGGGGCGGCTGAGCGGGCCGACCAAGAGGTCGGGGCCGGCTGAAGGACCCGAGGTGCCGGGGCGGACTGAAGGACCCGAGGTGCCGGGGGCGGCTGAGCGTGGTGGGTGTGCCCGACCGCCGGGCGCCCGGCGAGCCCCGGCGGGAGTTGAACAGGGGCGCTCACAGGCGGATGCTGGACATACGCGTACGTACCCGAGGAGGCCGGACATGGCCGCACACGTACTGCATCACAAGCCGCGTCACAAGAAGCCCCGCCCGCACCGCGTCCGGCTCGACGAGCACCTTCCGGTCGATCACCGGCTCAGCCGCGTCTACCGCGTCGGCGCCGGGCTCATGGGGCTGTTCCTGCTCACGTTCGGCATCCTGGGGCTGATCGACAGGATCGGGTTCATCGACACCGAGGGCGACACCGTCGCCGGTCTCAACACCAATGGCTCGCTGAGCGTCCTCTCCATCTGTGTGGGACTGCTGCTCCTCGTCGGCATGGTCATCGGCGGAAACTTCGCCTCCACGCTGAACATGGTGCTCGGGGTCGTGTTCGTCGGCAGCGGCTTCATCAATCTCGCCCTCCTGGACACCGACTTCAACCCGCTCGCCTTCCGCATCCAGAATGTGCTGTTCAGCTTTGTGGTGGGCGTGCTCCTGATGTTCTTCGGGATGTACGGGCGGGTCAGCTCGACGCTCCCGCACGACAATCCGTACTGGCGGGCCCGTCACCCGTCGCGGGCCGGGAGCAGTGCCGCGAGCCAGGCCGGGAGCCAGGCCGCGAGCGGTGGGGAGCCGCCCCGGCCGGTCGCCGCCGAACCCCGGGAGCAGGGCCCGCGGGGCGCCGAGCGGCAGCAGAGCGCCGAGCGGGGCGGGGGCCCGGAGGAGAGCGCGTAGCCTGGAGCGTATGCCTCGTTACGATTTCCGCTGCCGCAGCTGTGGCGACACCTTCGAAGTGAACCGGCCGATGGCCCGGTCCGCCGACCCCGCGAGCTGTCCCGCCGGGCACGACGACACGGTCAAACTGCTGTCGACCGTCGCCGTCGGCGGTACGGCGTCGTCCCCCGGGCCCGCGCCGGGCGGCGGAGGCGGCGGGGGCGGGGGCTGCTGCGGGGGCGGTTGCTGCGGCTGAACCGGCGGCGGTCGGCGGCAGTCGGCGGTACGTGTGCGACCGGGCCGGACCGGCCGCGCTGCCCGGACGGCCACGGGCCGCAGGTGCCCGAACGGCGCACCGGACAACCCGGCACAGCCACGAACAGTCACGGTTGGCGGCGAATGGCTACGGACAGCTACGAGTCCAGATAGCGCAGCACCGCCAGCACCCTGCGCGAATAACCCGCCGTCCCGGTAAGATCCAGCTTGTCGAAGATCGCGTTGATGTGCTTCTCGACCGCGCTCTGCGAGACATGCAGCCGCTGCGCGATCGCGCCGTTCGTATGCCCCTGTGCCATCTCCGCCAGTACGTCCCGCTCCCTGGCCGTCAGCCGGGAGAGCGGGTCCGTACGGGTGCTGCGGGCCAGCAGCTGGCGTACGACCTCGGGGTCGAAGGCCGCACTCCCCCGGCCCACCCGCTCCAGCGCGTCCAGGAACTCGTCGACCTGGACCACCCGGTCCTTGAGCAGATAGCCGACGCCCTCCCGGTCGGAGGTCAGCAGTTCGGTGGCGTACCGCTTCTCCACATACTGCGAGAGCACCAGCACCCCCACCGCCGGCCAGCGGCGGCGGATCTCCAGAGCCGCGCGCAGGCCCTCGTCGGTGTGGGTCGGGGGCATCCGGACGTCGGCCACCACCACATCAGGCTGCCGCCGGGCGACGGCGGCGAGGAGCTGTTCACCGTCGCCGACCGCCGCCAGCACCTCATGGCCCTCCTCCGCGAGGAGGCGTACGAGCCCCTCCCGCAGCAGGGTCGAGTCCTCGGCCAGGATTACGCGCACGGCAGCTCCGCGGTGATCGTCGTGGGTCCGCCGGCCGGGCTGTCGACCCCGAACCGGCCGTCGAGTGCCGCGACCCTGCTCGCCAGCCCGGTGAGCCCGCCGCCCGAGGGGTCCGCGCCGCCCGCCCCGTCGTCCTCGACACACAGCCACAGCGTGCCGCCGGTACGCCGCAGATTCACCTCGACCCGGGTGGCTCCCGAGTGCTTCACCACATTGGTGACGGCCTCGGAGACCACGAAGTACGCCACGGTCTCCACATGGCGGGCGGGCTCCCGCTCGACGTCGTACTCCACCCGCATCGGCAGCGGGGTGCGCTCGGCGACCGTCTCCAGGGCTGCGCGCAGCCCCGCCTCGTCGAGCACGGTCGGATAGACGCGCCACGCCACTTCGCGCAGTTCGACCAGGGCCCGGCGGCTCTCCTCGTGGGCCTGGAGGAGGAGTTCGTCGGCGCGGTCGGGGTCCCGGCTGCGGCGGGCGCGGCCCAGCAGCATCCCGAGGGCGACCAGGCGCTGCTGGACGCCGTCGTGGAGGTCGCGTTCGATCCGGCGGCGCTCGTCGTTGACCGCGTCCACGACCTCGGCGCGGGTGGTGGCGAGCTGGGCGATCCGGCGTTCCAGGGCGTGCTGTCTGCTGGGCCCGAGGAGGTGGCGGGCGAGCCTGCTCTCCAGCAGGGCCGTGCCGTACACCCCCTGGGCGGTGAGGACGATGACGAACAACCCGAGGACGGCGGTGCCCGCGACCTCGATCTCGTACTGGATATCGACCCAGAGCCAGCCGGCGGCGGCGAACCCGACCCAGGACAGTCCGACCAGCAGAAAGCCCAGGATGACGCCGCCGAGCAGACCGAGCGGGATCCGGGCCAGGGCGTAGCGGGCGGCGCGGCCGTCTCCGTACGGGGTGGGAATCCGCACACCGAGGAAGCGGGTGAGCCGACGCACCTCGATCTCGGTGACCCGGTGCGCGAGGGTGCCCAGCGGGCGCAGCAGCGCGCGCCGCGCGGGTGGCCAGGCCAGTACGAGCAGCAGGGCCAGGCCCGCGAACAGCGCGAGAACCAGCTCGGCGCAGGCGGTCATGGCCCCGAGAGCGAGTCCGGCCGCGTCCCGCGCGCCGCGCCGTACCGCCGCTGCGATGGGCCCGCGGCCTGCTGATTCCGTCATGATCGGCCACGCTAGCCGGTCGTCCGGGTCCCGCACACTGAGGTGAACCGCAAGGAAGCGTGCGGTCGCCTTCCGCATGATCCCGATCTTCCGGCTGATCTCGGTGCCGGCGGGGGTGGAGCGGATGCCGCTGCCGCTGTTTCTGGTGCTGACGACGGTGGGGAGTGCGATCTGGAACACGGCGTTCGTGCTGGCGGGCTATGCACTCGGGGAGAACTGGGAGGACGTGGCGGGGTATGTCTCCATGTACTCCAAGGTGGGGGCGGCGGTGGTGGGGTTCGTGGGGGTGCGGATGCTGAAGC
>NZ_JBSGUP010000470.1:0-6509 GCF_053607985.1 Streptomyces sp. NPDC055078 | reverse complement strand
TGTTCCTGCGGTGACGGCGCCGGCGGTGGCCGCGAGGGTGGTCAGTACGACGGAAGGCCCTCCTTCGAGCAGCCGGGACAGCACATCGCGGCCCAGATGGTCGCCGCCGAGCCAGTGGCCGGGACCCGGGGCGGCGTACGGGGCGGTGACCTGGGCGGTGGGGGAGTGGGGGGCGAGGAGCGGCCCGCTCAGCCCGGCCGCGAGCACGGCGCCGGCCGTGATCGCGGGCACCCACAGCCGGGCACGCCACGGCACCCGGCGGGTTCCGCTGCGCGGTACGGCCGTACTCATGCCGACCTCGTACGGCCGACCGAGGCGGCGACGAGATCGGCGGCCACGGTGGCCAGGAGCGTCAGGGCTCCCATGATCATCGCCAGGGCCTGGACCACGGGGAGGTCGCCGCTGTCCACGGACGCCACCAGGAGCTTCCCGATCCCGGGGTAGCTGTAGACCATCTCCACCAGGACGGTTCCGCCGATCAGCCCGGCGGCGCTGATCAGCCAGATCTGAGCCGCCGACGGCAGGACCGCGGGCAGCACGGCCTGTCGCAGGACGGCCCGCTCCGGCAGCCCGTTGAGCCGCATGAACTCCACGTGGGGCGCCCGCAGGGCGGTCGCGGTCTGTGCGCGGATCACCCGGCTCGCGTAGGCCAGGCTCACCAGGAAGAGGCTGAGCACCGGCAGGACCAGCACATCGGGGTGGCCCAGCGGATGTCCGCCCGCCGGGAGGAGCGACGCGGCGGGCAGCCAGCCCAGTTGGCCCGCCACCGTCAGCGCCAGCACGCTCGCGACGACGAACTCCGGCACCGCCACGGTCAGCAGGAGGGCCGCCGACCCCGCGCCGTCCAGCCGGCTGCCGGCCCGGCGGCCGAGTGCCACGCCGAGGGCCAGTGAGGCCGGTACGAGCAGCAGGACGGTGAGACCGGCGACGACGGCGGTGTTCCGCAGCCGGCCGGTCAGCATCTCCGACACGGGCGTCCCGTTGGCCGAGGTGCCGAGGTCGCCCCGCAGCAGCCCCCCGGCCCACTCCAGGTACCGCCGCCCCAACGGCTCGTCAAGCCCCAGCCGTTCCCGGGCCTCGGCCGCCTGGTCCGGGGTGACCCCGGGGCCCAGCCGGGCGCTCGCCGGGTCGCCCGGGAGCAGATCGACTCCGACGTGGACGACCAGGGACAGCGCGACGAGGAGCGCCGCGGCCATCGCGAGCCGCCCGCAGACGTACCGTATGACCCCCGCCTTCACGCGACGAACCCGGTCTTGCCCAGCCAGGGGTACTTGGGCGACTCACGGCCGTCGACGCCGGTCAGCTTCTCCTTCGCGACGCTGAGCACATCGCCGCGGCCCCAGGCCACCCAGTTGCCCCGGTCGGCCATGACCTTCTGGGCCGTCTCCCACGCCTTCGCCCGCTCGGTCCCTGATGTGGTCGAGATCGCCGTGGCGACGGCGCCGGTGAGTTCCCGGTCGGGGAAGGCGAGGGTCGGATAGGCGGCGGACCGGGTGTAGGTGAGGGCCAGTGAGAAGGGCCCCAGGGGGAAGGCCATGGCGTCGCACGCCTTCATTCCCGCCGGGTCGAAGCCCTCGTTCGGCGCCACCTTGACGAGGGTGGCGTCCAGCCCGAGTCCCTTGAGCTGTTCGACGAACAGTTCGGACGACGAGTTGAGCCCGGACTCGTACTCCGCCGTCCGTACGACGAACGGCTTACCGGTCGCGCCCGCCGACGTGAGCAGTTCCTTCGCCGCCGCGATGTCGTGCTCCGGTACGGGGACGCTGTCCAGGAAGTGCTTGGCCCCGGCGCCGAAGAGGTCGTTGGCGGTGACACCGAAGCCCAGGAACACGGTCCGGACCAGGGCCTCGCGGTCGATTCTCAGCCTGATCGCCTTGCGGACCCGGGGGTCCATGGACACGCCCCGGGTGACATTGAGGACGAATCCGTAGGTGGTGCGCAGTGTCTCGCCGCTGTCGCGGACCTGGAGGCCCGCGCCCGGTATGCCGGACTTCGCCGTCGAGAAGGAGATGTCGGACGCGTAGTCGGCCTGGTCGCCCTTGACCGCGTTCGCCCTGGCCTGCGGATCGTCGATGCTGAGGAGTGTGATCCGCTCGGCGTTCCCGGCGCCGTTCCAGTATTTCTCGTAGCGCTCCAGCCGGGTCTCCACGCCCGCCTGGAACCGGGTGACCCGGTAGGGGCCGGTGCCGATCGTGGCGCCGGGGGTGAAGCGTTTCGCGCCGTTCTTGATGACGTGGAGGCCCGCCCCGGCGAAGAGGGTGGCGGGGTCGCCCACCGGCCGCACGGTGGGCACGACGACGGTGTGGCCGTCGACCGCCCTCGCGGCGTCGAGATCGAAGTACTGGGACAGCTCGCTCGGGTACGCGCGCTCGGGGGACGCGCGGTGCTTGAGCGTGTAGACCACATCGTCGGCGGTGAAGGGGGAACCGTCGTGCCAGCTGACGCCCTGACGCAGCGTCAGTGTGCAGTTCTCGCCCTTGGCGCCCGGTTCGGCCGAGGTGGCGAGCGACGGCCGTGCCGTGCCCTTCTCGAAGACGAAGAGCTGGTCGAAGACGATCGCGTACCGCACGAGATCACAGGTGGTCTGGCCCACCGAGGGGTCGAGGGACTCGGCCGCGCCCGCTCCGGCGAAGGCGAGCCGCACGGTCCCCCCGCGCACGGCCTTGCCGGTGGGTGCGCCGCTCTTGACCGGGGTCGCGGCCCGGTCGGACGAACAGCCGCCGAGGGCGGGCACGGTCACGGCGACCGCACTGACGCCGAGAAGGGTGAGGACGCCCCGCCGGGTGACGGGAGCGCTCGCGGTTCGGGAGGGGTGACTGCCGTTGGACGGCGTTCTGCGGTACATGACACTCCGGGAATTTACGATCAGCGGACCAAGGCGTACGGTGTTCGCGTAAGGCTAACCTTACTTGGCTTGATGCGGGTGGCCCGAGCTTGAATAGTAATGATAATCATTCTCGATAACGATTTCGCCAGGCATCTCGGACCCATGGACCCAATGGAGGCAGCGCATGCCCGCTAGCGGCACCACCGCGGAGCCGGCCCAGCACACCCCGGAGGGGGACGGACCGGAGAACGGCGGCGGCCGGGACACCGCCGGCGCGAAGGACCGCCCCCCGGACCCGCTGTTCGCCCTGTTGGGAAGTGTCCGCGGCCGGCTGTTCCTCGCCCTCGGATCAGGCGCCTGCGCGGGCCTGCTCGGGGTGGCGGGCCTGGTGCTGGTCGGCTCCGCCCTCGATGAACTCTTCTCGGACGGGCGGTCCGGCACCACGGTCGCCTGGTATCTGGCCGCCGCCGTGGCGGCGATGATCGGCCATTTCGGGCTGCGCAAACGGGCCTTCGATGTCTCCCATCTGGCCAGCTTCGAACTGGAGACGACCCTGCGGCGCGATCTCGCCGGGCATCTGTCGACCGTTCCGCTCGGCCGGGTCCAGTCCCTGGGCTCCGGAGCCCTCAAGAAGGTCGTCCAGGACGACGTCCGCGCGCTGCACGGCGCGGTCGCCGACTCGACGCCCATGCTCGGGGCGAGTCTGGCCCAGCCGGTCGCGGCCCTCATCGCGCTCGCGATCATCGACTGGCGGCTGCTGCTCGCGGTGCTCGCGATCGTGCCCGCCGTGGTGATCGGCTTCCGGCTCGTCACCAGGGACCACGCCGTCCACCGCCGTGCCTACGACGAGGCCAACGAGGCCATCAACGAGGCCGTGGTCGAGTTCGTCCAGGGCATGCCCGTGGTCCGCACCTTCGACGACGGCACCACCTCCTTCGCGCGGTTCTCCGGCCGGGTGGAGGACTTCACCCGGGCGACCGAGGAGTGGCAGCGCCAGACCAGGAAGGCGGGCGTCATCACCCGCGCCGCCATGACACCGCTGCCGACGCTCGTCATCGTCCTGGCGGTCGGCACCTGGCTGGTCTCGACGGGATCCCTGTCGATCGTCGACCTCGTGCTCGCCACCCTGCTGGGCACCATGCCGATCGAGGCCGTCGTGCCCCTGATGTACCTCAGCCAGTTCATCACCGAGTCCCGGGCGGGCGCGGTCCGGATCGGCGACATCCTCGCCATCCGCCCCCTGCCGGAGCCCGGGACGCCCCGGCGGCCGGCCGACGGCTCGATCACCTTCACCGGCGTCGACTTCTCGTACGACTCCGGGCCGGCGGCGACCACCACCGCAGGCACCGCGGCCACGGCCACCGGCACCGCCGTCACGGCCACGTCCACCGGTACCGCTGTCACGGTCACGGCCACGGCCACCGGTACCGGCACCACCGGCACCGCCGGCGCACGCAAGGCCCTCGAAGGCGTCGACCTGCACATACCCGACGGCACGGTCTGTGCCCTGGTGGGCGCGTCGGGCTCCGGCAAGTCGACCGTCGCCCGCCTCATCCCCCGTTTCTGGGACGTGGACTCCGGCTCCGTACAGGTCGGCGGAGCCGATGTCCGTAAGATCGGCTCCACCGAACTGCTCCGGCACATCGGACTCGTCTTCCAGGACCCCTTCCTGCTGGACGACACCATCACCGAGAACATCCGCCTCGTCCGCCCCGACGCCACCGACGAGGAGGTCCGCGCGGCGGCCCGCGCCGCCCAGGCCGACGAGTTCATCCGCAAGGAACTCCCCGACGGCTACGACACCCGCGTCGGCGAACGCGGCTCCCTGCTCTCCGGCGGGCAGCGCCAGCGCATCACCATCGCACGGGCGCTGCTCGCCGACTCCGCCGTCATCGTCCTCGACGAGGCCACCGCCTTCGCCGACCCCGAGAACGAGGCGGCGATCCAGCGGGCCCTGGCCGAACTGACCCGCGGCCGTACGGTCGTGGTCATCGCACACCGGCTGAGCACCATCGTCGACGCCGACCAGATCGTGGTGCTGGACCGGGGCCGGGTCGCCGAGAGCGGCACCCACGCCTCTCTGCTCGCCGCCGAAGGCCGCTACGCCGCGATGTGGCGCCAGCACCTCAAGGCGGACGAATGGGGTCTCGCCGGGCGCACAGGCGGCCGCACGACCGGCGGGACACCGGCCGGCACCACCACGGAGGTACCCGCATGAAGCGCCTGTTCCGCCTGATGATGCTCGCCGCCGGGTCGAGAGGCGAGCACTTCCTCTCCTCCCTGCGGGCGTCCCTGGCCGGATCCTTCGCCCAGGCCGCCGCGTACGGCGTCCTCATCGGCCTGATCCATGAACTCGCCCAGCCGGACGTCGACGCCACCGCCGCCTGGTCCTGGTTCGCCGCGTTCGCCGTGCTGTACGCCGTCGAGGCGCTCTGCCGGCTCAAGGAGCTGAGCTTCCAGTACGAGGACTGGGCCCGGGTGATGTCCGACCTCCGACTCGGCCTCGGCGAGAAGCTGCGCGCCATGCCGCTGCGGGAACTGGAGAAGCGCAGCGCGGGCGACCTCAGCGCCCTCGTGGGCGGCAATGTCTCCTACGCGTCCATGGGCGCCTCCCACATCGCGTTCCTGTTCGTCCAGGCCGCGATCGTCCCGCTCGTGCTGGTCCTGGTCGTCCTCGCGGTCGACTGGCGCATCGGTCTCGTGCTCGTGGCGATACTCCCCGCCGCCCTGCCCTTCGTCCGGGGCATCCAGCGCCGGGCCGGCACGGGGCTGCGCGCCTCCAACGCCGCCGACGGCGCGGCGGCCTCACGGATCGTCGAGTACGTCCAGGGGCTGCCGGTCCTGCGCGCCGCGGGCCAGGTCGGGGCCTCCTCGCGCCGTCTCGACGACGCGCTGCGGCACCAGACCCATGTGATGAGCGAGAACCAGAAGTCGCTCACCGTGCCCAGCATCATCGCCACGACCTCGATGCAGCTCGCGATCGTGGCGGCCGTCGCCGTCGGGGCGGCCCTCGTCTTCGACGCCCGGCTCTCCGTACCGCTGCTCGCCGCCCTGGTGGTGGCCGCCGTCAAACTCGCCGAGCCGCTCGCCAACGCCACCACCATGATCGCCGTGTTCGAGCTGTCGGAGGCGTCGCTCGAACGCATCGAGGAGGTCATGCGGAGCGAACCCCTCGCCGTCGGCGACCCCGACGCCCGGCTCGACCGGTTCGACATCACCTTCGACAACGTCGTGTTCCGCTACCACCCCGACGATGCGCGGCCCGTGCTCGACGGGGTCTCCTTCACCCTGCCCGCCCGATCGCTCACCGCCCTGGTCGGCCCGTCCGGCTCCGGGAAGACGACGATCTCCAAGCTGATCACCCGTTACGCGGACCCCGACTCGGGGACCGTACGCATCGGCGGCACCGAACTGTCCCAGGTCGCACCCACCGAGATCTACCGTCATGTCGCCGTCGTCTTCCAGGACGTCTACCTCTTCGACGACACCATCCGGGCCAATATCGCCATGGCCCGCCCCGGCGCGTCCGACGCGGAGGTGGAGGCCGCCGCCCGCGCGGCGAACGTCCACGAGTTCGTCAGCAGGCTGCCGCACGGCTACGACACCAGGGTCGGCGAGATCGGCGGGGCGCTGTCCGGGGGAGAGCGCCAGCGGGTGTCGATCGCCCGCGCGATCCTCAAGG
>NZ_JBSGUP010000469.1:0-6511 GCF_053607985.1 Streptomyces sp. NPDC055078 | reverse complement strand
GGTGGCGATGGTGTGCCGCTCGTACTCGTCCATGGCGGCGAAAGCGACCGCACCCAGTTCGCCACGCTCCGCTCGCGACTCGGCGCCGGGATCCGGGCCATCTCCTACGACCAACGCGACTCGGGCATCACCGTGAACCCGCCGGTCCCCTACACGCTGGGCGTCCTCGCTGATGACCTCGTCGCCCTGCTGGACGCGCTGGGGCTCCAGCGTGCGCACCTGTTGGGCACCTCCTTCGGCGGCGCTGTCGCGCAGCACGCGGCGCTCCGGCATCCCGAACGGGTCGCATCCCTCGTCCTGGTAGCGACCACGCCGAGTTTCGCGATGGGCAGTGCAGCGATCGACAAGCTGCTGAACATGTCCCACGACGCCCGGTCGAACGCGGTCGCGGACTTCTTCTTCACGCCCGAAGGCCAGGCCGAGCCACCCGCCAGGCCCGCCCGGACGCTCACCGCCCGCAGTCCCGAGCAGAGCGCCCGCCGCCACGCTGCCGCCCGACAGCATGAGGTCCGGGACCGCCTCGGCGCGATCGCCGCACCCACCCTGGTCGTGCACGGCACGGCGGACCGGCTGGCGCCCTACACCGGCGCCGTGCTGATGGAGCAGCGGATCCCGAACGCCGAGCTGCGTTCGATCGAGGGTGGGCGACACGGGATCGCGGTGGAGTTCGCGGACACGATCGCCCGCTGGGTGCGCGAGTTCCTCGCCGTGGACGCGGCGCCGTTCCGCAGCCATGACTGACGCCGACCGCGAGGTCGCGAACCGGATGGCCGAGGCGGCCCGGGCGTGGCTGGACTCCCTGGACGCGGACCAGCGCGGGGTGGCGGTCGGACCGCCGCCGGGCGCCGGCGGCGCGGCCGGGTCCGAACGCACCCGCTGGTTCTACACGCCCACCGATCACGGCGGTCTCACGTTCCATCAGCAGCGTCCCGCCCAGCACCGGCTGGTGATGCGGCTGGTCGCGAGCGGTCTGTCCGAAGCCGGTTACACCACCGTCGCCACCGTGCTCGGCCTGGAGAACGTCCTCGACCACGTCGAGGGCTTCTCGGTGAACTGGGGGCGTGAGCGCACCCGTGACCCCGGCATGTACTACCTGCGGGTCTTCGGTGAGCCCGGCGGACCGCGGCCGTGGGGATGGCGGTTCGGCGGTCACCACGTCTCGCTCAACAACCTCGTGGTGGACGGTCGGGTCGCCGCCACCACACCGTGTTTCCTGGGCGCGGACCCGGCCGCCTCACCCCTGCTGGGCGGCGCGACGCTGCGCCCGCTGGGGACGGCCGAGGATCTGGCCCGCGAGCTGGTCCGCTCCCTGCGCCCCGAGTCCGCCGCCCGCGCGGTGCTGCTGCCCCGCGCCCCGGACGACATCGTGGCGGGCAACAGCCCCCGCGTCGACGACCGTGTGCTGAAGCGCGCCGAACTCTGGCGCCCCGGCGGGCACATCCCGGACCGTGCCGAGCACCCGGCCACCGGCCTCGACGGTGCGAACCGGCGGGCGCTGGCCCTCACCCCGGCACCCAAGGGCGTGCCGGGCGCCGAACTCGACGCCGCACAGCGGGAGTTGCTGCGCGCCCTGCTCGGCACCTATCTCGACCGGGTCCCGGACGGGGTGTCCCCGCTGCCCCGCTACGACGACCCGGCGGCGCTGGACGCCGTACACCTCGCCTGGGCCGGTTCGACCACGGCGGGCGAACCGCACTACTACCGGCTGCACGGCCCGCGGTTGCTCGTCGAGTGGACCAACATCCACCGCGGTGTCAACCACGCCCACGCCGTGTGGCGGGACCCGGAAACCGACTTCGGCGGCGACGTCCTGGCCGCCCACCATGCCGCCCACCACGTGCCATAGGAACGGGATGTGACATACATGGCCGGTCAACAGCCATCACCGACCCACGCTCCCCCTCAGAAGACGCGCCCCACACTGCGGGGCTCCTTCGGCATGTGCGCGTCGACGCACTGGCTGGCTTCCGCGACGGCCCAGTCCGTACTGGAGCGGGGTGGCAACGCGTTCGACGCGGCCACGGCGGGCGCCTTCGTACTTCAGATGGCCGAACCCCATCTCAACGGGCCGGGCGGTGATCTCGTCGCCGTGTTCGCGACCGCGGGGGACCCGTCTCCGCTCGTGCTGGTGGGACAGGGCCACGCTCCGCGGGGAGCCACGATCGAGCACTTCCGGGCCGAAGGGCTGGACCATGTCCCGGGCGCGGGCGCCCTGGCCGCCGCCGTCCCGGGTGCCGTCGAATCCTGGCTCCGGCTGCTCGCCGAGTTCGGCACCTGGGAGCTTGCCGACGTCCTGGCCTACGCGATCCACTACGCGGAGCGCGGAGTCCCGGTCGTACCCCAGTTGGCGCGCGTCCTCGCCACGGTCGAGGATCTCTTCCGCACGCACTGGCCGACGTCGTACGCACTGTGGATGCGCGGCGGGCGGGTTCCAGGACCGGGGTCGACGCTCGTCAACCCCGTCTATGCCCGGACCCTGCGCCGGCTGAGCACCGCGGGGGCCGGCGGGACGAGAACCGCACGGATCGACTCCGCGCGGCGCGTCTGGCGCGGAGTCGTGGCAGCCGCCGTGGCGGAGTTCGCGGCCGTACCGCACCGGCATTCCTCGGGCGCGGACCATGCCGGAGTGATCACCGCCGGGGACTTCGGCGACTTCCTGCCGGCTGTCGAGCCCGCGGTCACCGCGGAGTTCCGGGGGATCACAGTGGCGAAGGCGGGCCTGTGGTCCCAGGGGCCCGTGCTGCTCCAGGCCCTCACCATGCTCGACCACTTCGACGACGAGCGGATCGATCCGTCGACCGCCGGGGGAATTCACACCATCACCGAGGCCCTGAAGCTGGCCATGGCCGACCGGGAGGCGTACTACGGGCATCTGGATCCGGCGGAGGCGGAGACCGTGGTGCGCCGTCTGCTGTCCCCCCGGTACAGCGAGGAACGCGCCGGCCTGATCGGTGCGGTCGCGTCCACCGCGTTCAGGCCCGGCGATATCGGCGTCAGACCCTACACACCACCGCTCGTCACCGATCAGGGTGCTGTACGGGCCGACGGCGTGGGCGAACCCACCGTGCGGGGGACCGGGGAGACCCGGGGCGACACCTGCCACATCGACGTCGTCGACCGCTGGGGAAACATCATCTCCGCCACACCGTCGGGAGGGTGGCTCCAGTCCTCCCCCGCCGTGCCGGATCTCGGTTTCGCGCTGGGCACCCGGCTCCAGATGACCTGGCTGGACGAGGCCGCCCCGTCGCGCCTGGAGCCGGGGCGGCGGCCCCGTACGACACTGACGCCGACCCTGCTGCTGCGCGACGGCAGCCCGGTGGCCGCGCTGGGCACACCCGGTGGTGACCAGCAGGACCAGTGGCAGCTGATCTACCTGGTGCGCACGCTCGCTCTCGGGCTGGATCCACAGGAGGCGATCGACGCACCCGCCTTCCACACCACCGCGGTACCGAGTTCGTTCTGGCCTCGGACCTGGACGCCGGGCGGACTGGTCATCGAGGAGCGAGCGGGCCGGGAAGTCATCGGCGAACTGCGCGCGCGGGGCCACGACGTGACCGTCTCGGGACCGTGGAGCCAGGGCCGGCTGTCGGTGGTCACGCGTGATCCGGACAGCGGCGTCCTCCAGGCGGCGGCGAACCCGCGCGGTGCCCAGGGTTACGCGGCGGGGCGATGAGCCGCGCCGTGTCCGGCCCGCGCACCGGCTGGGCGATGAGCCGCGTTGTGTCCGGCCCGCGCACCGGCGGCCGGCTTGTACGACGGCTGTTCACGCCGCCGGGCCCGATGCCCGACCTCACCTCAACCCGCCCGACGGAAGGATGTCCATGACCACAACACTGGCTCCCCCGGTCCCCATCGGCAAGGCCGCTGTCGGGGCTCTCGGCATGCTGGCAGTCGCCACCGGTGCTCTGGAGTCGGTGGTGACGCCGACGCTCCCGCTCCTGCAACGTGAGCTGGACATGAGTCCCGCCGAGGGGGCGCTGCTGAGCATCGTGCTTCTCATCACCGGGGCGCTCGTCACCCCGGTCGCGGGCAAGTTCGGTGACCGCTACGGCGGGAAGCGCGTCATGGTCCGGCTGATGGCGGTGGTGTCGGTCGGTGGTCTGGTGTCCGCCCTGGCGCCGAACCTGCCGGTGCTGCTGCTCGGCCAGATATTGCAGGGGGCGATGGTGGGCGCGCTGCCCCTGTCGTTCATCCTGGTGCGCAAACACCTCCCCCCGGGAGAGTCGAAGGTGGCCATCGGGGTGGTCAGCGGGTTGTTCCTGGGTGGCGGGATGGCGGGCACGCTGTCGGCAGGTCCCGTGGCGGAAGGGCTGTCCCGGCACTGGATGTTCGCCCTGCCGACCTTCGCCGTCATCGGGGCCACCCTGCTGGTGAACAGGCTGATGCCGCATGATCCGCCGGGCCGGTCGGACAACGCGGGGATCGACTGGCCCGGCCTGGGCCTCCTGAGCGGGACACTGTTCACGCTCATGCTGGTGCTCGCGCTGGCGCCCGAGATCGCCTCGCGGCCACTCGTGCTCGGCGCCCTCATCGTGGTCCTGGCCGCCTTCGTGACCGGATGGATAGCCGTCGAGCGCCGTGCGGCATCGCCGATGGTCGATCTGCGCATGCTGGCCCGGCCCGCGGTGTGGAAGTCGTGTGTGCTGACGTTTGTGATCTGCGTCGGTACCTCGGGGGCGGTCTATCTCGTTCCCCAGTTGTTCGCGGTGTCCGCCGACGCGTACGGATTCGGCGCAAGCTCCACCGAGATCGGCTTCTTCCTGCTGCCCGGCGCCGTGGCCGCGTCGCTGGCCGGGCCGATCAGCGGGATCTGGGCGCGGCGTTTCGGCTCGCGTGCCGTGGTCACCGCCGGGGTCGCCCTGATGGCCGTCTCCCTGATCGCCCTGGCAGCCGTGCACACCGAGGTCTGGCACCTCGTCGTCGGCAAGGCGCTGGTCGCGCTCGCCAATGGTCTGTGCATCACGGCGCTGGTGACCAGCACCGCCACGTCCGTCGATCAAGGTGACACCGGCATCGCCACCGGTCTGGTCCTGGTGACCCGTGTGCTCGGCTTCGCCGTGGGTGTGCAGGCCAGCGGCGCGATCCTCACCGCGGGAACCCCTGCCGGGTCGGATGTCCCGGCCGAATCGGCCTTCGTCACCGGCTTCGTCATCACCGGCGTCATCACGGCACTGTCGCTGATTGTCGCCCGCACCATGAACAAAGGAGTCAAGGAATGACCAGTAATGATCCGATGGGGACAGCCCGCACCACACCGAAGCGCACGGTCCTGATATCCGGGGCCAGCATCGCGGGCCCCGCCCTGGCGTTCTGGCTGAACCGCTGTGGATACGCGGTCACGGTGGTCGAGAAGGCCGGCACACTCCGTAGCGGTGGTTACCCCATCGACCTGCGCGGCACCGCACTCGACGTCGTCAGGAGGATGGGAATCCTGCCGCGACTTCAGGACGCGCACATCGACCTGCGCCGGCTGACCTTCCTCGACCCGGACGGCGGCGAGGTGGCCTCGCTCCACCCTCACAACGTCACCGGCGGTGTCGCGGGACGGGACCTGGAGGTGCGGCGAGGGGATCTGACCGACGCGCTCCACGCGGCGGTCCGTGACGACGTGGAGTTCTTGTTCAACGACTCCATCGACACCCTCGACCAGTCCGGCGACGGCGTCGACGTCACCTTCCGCGGGGGCGGCAGGCGTACGTACGACCTGGTGTTCGGCGCGGACGGTCTGCACTCACACACCCGCGAGATGCTGTTCGGCCCCGAAGAACAGTTCCACCGGTACCTCGGCTACTGCTTCGCCGTGTTCACCATGCCCAACACCTTCGGTCTCTCCCACGAGACCGTGATGTGGAACGCCCCGGGCAGGGCCGCGGCCCTCTACGCCGTGGGGGACAAGGACGAGGTGCACGCCTTCCTGAACTTCGCCCAGCCGGGACCGCCGTTCGGCGCGTTCCCGGACCCGGGGGCCCAACGGGACCTGGTCGCCTCGGTCTTCGCCGACGCGGGCTGGGAGGTCCCGGGCATGCTGGCCGCCCTGCGCGACGTGGATGACCTGTTCTTCGACGCGGTCGGCCAGATCCGTATGCCCCGCTGGTCCGACGGCAGGGTCGCGCTGGTGGGCGACGCCGCGTGGGCGCCCTCGTTCCTGACCGGACAGGGCACCAGCCTCGCGCTCGTCGGCGCGTACATGCTCGCCGCTTCCCTGGCCGGCCGGGACCACACCGAGGGCTTCGCCGCCTACGAGCGCGGCACCCGTGGGTTCGTGACCGTGAACCAGGGGCTGATCGCCGAGGGCGGCGCCACCCTCTTCCCCACCACCGCCCGGGCCCTGGAGCAGCGCAACAACAGGCTGCGCAGGCTCAGCGCCATGCCCGCCACGGAGGGACGACCCGCCCACTCGGCCCTCACCCTGCCCGAATTCCCGCCCATGGCGTGAGCCCGGGCCGACGCGCCGATGACGTACGTCACCGGCGGCCGGGCGCCGGGCCGGCTGAGCGGCAGCGCCCCGGCC